>NZ_JBAKGU010000009.1:0-157272 GCF_049065455.1 Microbacterium sp. SA156 | reverse complement strand
CGGGCCGAGGAATCCGCGCGACACAGCTTGGAGCGTGCGGCCCAGCGCGTCGCGGTCCGCCCCGTCGACGAGCCGGTAGTCGAGGCCGGCGGCGGCGAGGTGCGGGCCGCGGGCTTCGCGTCGGCGGGGGCGTCCGCGGGCTTCGCGGCGGCCTCCGACTCGAGCGCGGCGCGCAGCTTGCGCGCGACGGGCGGTTCGACCGTCGACGACGGGCTCTTCACGAACTCGCCGAGCTCCTTGAGCTTCGCGAGCGCGACCTTGCTGTCGACGCCCAGCTCCGCGGCGATCTCATGTACGCGTGGTTTTGCCACAATTCTCCTGTCTGGGGCGGCCTGCCCCGGACAGGGCAGACCTCTAAAGGCGGACGGGTCTCATTTCGAGCCGTTCACTTGATTTCCATAGCTGCTCAGCCATTTCTCGAAGGTCTGCGTGTCGAGCGGGCCCGGCACGCGCAGTGCTCGTACGAAGGCGCGGCGTGTGAGTGCGGTTCCGATGCACTCGGGCGTCGGATGGACCCACGCCCCCCGGCCCGGCATGACAGCGCGCTCATCGGGGACGAGCTCGGAATCGATGACGACCACCCTGAGAAGGGCGGCTCGGGGAGCGCGCATGCGACAGGCGACGCACGTCCGTACGGGTTCCATCCTACACCTCGGCATCGCGGATGGCCGTCGCGCGTGTCGCGACGGCCCTTTCGATCGGGCCGGCTCAGCCCTGCTCGAGGATGCTGTCGGGCTGGATGTCGATCTTGGCGCCCGTGAGCTTGGCGGCGAGACGGGCGTTCTGCCCCTCCTTGCCGATCGCGAGCGACAGCTGGTAGTCGGGCACGAGCGCGCGAACGGCCTTCGTCGTCGCGTCGAGCACGAAGCTGCTCGTCACCTTGGCGGGAGACAGCGCGTTCGCGACGAACTTCGGGAGGTCGTCATCGTGGTCGACGATGTCGATCTTCTCCCCGCTGAGCTCCTCCGTCACGGCGCGGACGCGGCGGCCCAGCTCGCCGATGCAGGCGCCCTTCGCGTTGATCGACGGGTCGTTCGCGCGCACGGCGATCTTCGTGCGGTGCCCCGCCTCGCGGGCGAGCGAGGTGATCTCGACGAGCCCGTTCGCGATCTCGGGGACCTCGAGCGCGAAGAGCTTGCGGACGAGACCGGGGTGCGTGCGCGACACGGTGATCTGCGGGCCCTTGAGGCCCTTCGCGACGCTCGTGACGTAGACGCGCAGGCGGGATCCGTGCGAGTACTCCTCGCCGGGCACCTGCTCCTCGGGCGGCAGGATGGCCTCGACCGTGCCGAGGTCGACGTGGATCATGCGCGGGTTGGGCCCCTGCTGCACGACGCCAGCGACGATGTCGCCCTCCTTGCCGCGGAACTCGCCGAGCACGGCGTCGTCGGCCAGGTCGCGCAGGCGCTGGCTGATGACCTGCTTGGCCGCGTAGGCGGCGATGCGGCCGAAGTCCTCGGGAGTCGTCTCCTCCTCGCCGATGACCGCGCCCTCCTCATCCCGCACGGGGACGAGGATCGCGACGTGGCCGGTCTTGCGGTCGAGGTGCGCGCGTGCGCCCTCGGGGATCTCGCCGCTCTGGGAGACGTGCTTGCCGTATGCCGTGAGGACGGCCTGCTCGATGATCCGAACGAGTTCGTCGAACGGGATCTCCTTCTCGCGCTCGACCGTTCGCAGCAATCCGAGATCGATATCCACAGCGTCCTCCGTATTCAGCTCTCATCGGCACACGTCTCGCCGACATCTCCGCAACGATACCGGATCGAGCCGCGCCCACGCTGGGAGCGGGCCGCGGGCGCGGGCCTCAGCGCCTGCGGCCGACCACCCGGATCGGGCCGGTCACGCTCTCCGCGTTCTCCCAGCACTCGATGCCCTGCACGTCGGGCATGAGGTCGCGCGTGAACACCGGATCGGCACCTGCTCGGCGCTGCTGCGAGTAGTCCTTGAGCAGTCGGAAGACGAGACCCGACAGCAGCGCGACCGCGACGAGGTTGATCACGGCCATGACGCCCATGATCGCGTCCGCGAGCGTCCAGACGAAGCTCGCGGCGGCGACCGACCCCGCGAGCACCGCGAGCACGACGAGCGCCCGGAACGTCGTGAGCACCGCGGGCTTCGTCGAGATGAACTCCATGCTCGCCTCGCCGTAGTAGTAGTTCCCGATGATCGAGCTGAACGCGAGCATGAACACGACGACCGCCAGGGCGATCGTGGCCCAGCCCCCGAGCGACGAGGTCAGCGCGTGCTCGGTGAGCTCGATGCCGGACATCCCGCCCTTCTCGATCGGGACCGCGACGAGGACCGTGAACGCGGTGATCGAGCACACGATCATGGTGTCGAAGTAGACGCCGAGCGACTGCACGAAGCCCTGCTTCGCGGGGTGCGTGACGGCGGCGGCGGCGCCCGCGTTGGGCGCCGAGCCGAGGCCGGCCTCGTTCGAGAACATGCCGCGCTTGACGCCCGTGAGGATGATCTGGCCCAGCGTCGCGCCGAGGATCTGGTTGACCCCGAACGCCTGCGTGAAGATCGACGCGAACGCCGCCGGGAGCTGGTCGATGTGCACGATGACGACCGCGAGGCCCAGGAGCAGGTAGGCGAGCGCCATGACGGGGACGAGCCCCTGCGTCACGCTCGCGATCCGGCGCACGCCGCCGAACACGATGACGCCCGTCAGCGCCGCCGTGAGGATCCCGACGACCCAGAGCAGCCAGGTGCCCTCGGCCCCGGAGAGCTGCGTGATGGCGGACGACATCGTGAGCGCGATCGTGTTCGCCTGCAGAGCCGAGAAGGCGAACGGGAAGCAGAAGATGAGGATGACCGCGAACGCGACGCCCATCCAGCGGGCACGCAGTCCCTTTGCCATGTAGTACGCGGGGCCGCCGCGGAAGCCGTCCTTGTCGCGCACCTTGAACAGCTGGGCGAGCGTCGACTCGGCGAAGGCGGAGGCGGCGCCGATCGTCGCCATGAGCCACATCCAGAAGACCGCGCCGGGCCCGCCGACTGCGATCGCGGTCGCGACGCCCGCGATGTTCCCCGTGCCGACGCGCGAGGCCGCCGAGATGGTGAACGCCTGGAACGAGGACACCGACTGCGGGCGGCCGTCGTCGTCGAGCGGGGTCTTGTCCGCAAGGGTCCGGATCATCTCCGGCAGCATGCGGATCTGCACCGCGCCCGAGCGCACCGTGATGTACACGCCGAGGAGCGCCACGATCGGCAGCACGATCCAGGTCCAGAGAACTTCGTTGCCGAACCAGCCGATGAACGCTTCGAGGTCTTCCATGCGCGTCAGTATGTCGCCTCGGAGTGCCGCGGCCAAACGCCGCGCGGCGCGTCAGGCCGTCAGGCGCGCCACGGCGTCGGCGAACGGGACCACCTCGCGGTCGCCCGTCCGACGGTCCCACAGCTCGACCATCCCGTCGGCCGCACCGCGCCCGACGACGACGAGCTTCGGCACGCCGATGAGCTCGGCGTCGCCGAACTTGACCCCCGGCGACACCTTCGGACGGTCGTCGTAGAGCACGTCGAGGCGGGCCGACTCGAGGTCGGCGACGAGCCGCTCGGCGAGCGCGAACGCCTCGTCTCCCTTGCCCGTGGCCACGACGTGCACGTCGAACGGCGCGACCGACTCGGGCCAGATGAGGCCCCTGTCGTCGTGCGAGAGCTCGGCGATGATCGCGAGGATGCGCGTGACGCCGATGCCGTACGAGCCCATCGTGACGGTCACGAGCTTGCCGTTCTCGTCGAGCACCTTGAGGCCGAGCGCCTCCGCGTACTTCCGGCCGAGCTGGAAGACGTGGCCGATCTCCATGCCGCGCGCGAGCGTCACGGGGCCCGAGCCATCCGGAGCGGGGTCTCCGTCGCGCACGGTCGCCGCCTCGACGAAGCCGTCGGCCGTGAAGTCGCGCCCGGCGACGAGCCCGTGTACGTGGCGGTCGGCCTGGTTCGCGCCCGTGATCCAGCGCGTGCCGTCGACGACGCGGGGGTCGAGGAGGTAGCGGATGCCCGTGGCCGACTCCTCGCCGAGGATGGGCCCGGTCGCGCTCCAGGGCCCGATGAACCCGCGGACGAGGAGCGGGTTCGCCTCGAAGTCGGCGTCCGTCGCTGGCTCGACCTCGGCGGGCGCGAAGGCGACCTCGACGCGCTTGTCGTCGATGTCGCGGTCGCCGGGGATGCCCACGACGACGAGCTCGCGCGTGCCGTCCAGATGGGTGAGCGCGAGCACGACGTTCTTGAGCGTGTCGGCCGCGGTCCACTCCCCCTCGAGCACGTCGTTCGCGTGCGCGACGAGGGTCTGGATGGTCGTGGTGCCGGGCGAGTCGAAGACGACGGGCTCGGGGAGGCCGTCGAACGGGACGGGCTCGGGCGCCGTCGTCGTGTACGCCTCGACGTTGGCCGCGTAGCCGCCCTCGCTGCGAACGAACGTGTCCTCGCCGACGGGCGTCGGGTGGAGGAACTCCTCGGAGCGCGACCCGCCCATCGCCCCGGCGTCGGCCTGCACAATCGCGTACTCGAGTCCGAGGCGCTGGAAGATGCGCTCGTACGCGTCGCGCTGCGCCTGGTACGAGCGGTCGAGGCCCTCGTCGGTGTGGTCGAACGAGTACGCGTCCTTCATCGTGAACTCGCGTCCGCGCAGGAGGCCGGCGCGCGGCCGAGCCTCGTCGCGGTACTTGTCCTGGATCTGGTAGATCGTGAGCGGAAGGTCCTTGTACGACGAGTAGAGGTCCTTGACGAGGAGCGTGAACGCCTCCTCGTGCGTCGGCGCGAGGAGGTAGTCGCCGCCCTTGCGGTCCTGCAGACGGAAGAGGAGGTCGCCGTACTCGTCCCAGCGGCCCGTGGCCTGATAGGGCTCACGCGGCATGAGCGCCGGGAAGTGCACCTCCTGCGCACCGGCCGCCGTCATCTCCTCGCGGATGATCTGCTCGATCCGCGCCTTCACCCGCAGGCCGAGCGGGAGCCACGCGAAGATGCCGGCCGCCTGACGGCGGATGTAACCGGCCCTGACGAGCAGGCGGTGGCTCGCGACCTCTGCCTCGGCAGGGTCTTCTCGGAGCGTGCGGACGAAGAGTTGCGACAGACGGGTGACCACGAGCGACAAGTCTAGGCCCGCGCCCTCGCCGCTCCGACACGCCGGCGGCGCCCCCGTCACACTTCGCGCACGCGCTCCGACGGTATGGATGGACGGCCATCCGCCGTCGACACCGACCGGAGGAGGACGCCCATGTCGCGCATCGCGATCGCGAAGACCAACAAGCTCGGCTATGCCGCGGTGATCGGCCTCGAGGGCTATGTGCGCTCGACCGTGGACGCCGAGCTCTACGAGCTCATCAAGCTGCGGGCATCCGTCCTGAACGGATGCGGATTCTGCGTGGACATGCACGCGACCGACGGAGCCCGGCGCGGGATCTCGCAGCGCAGGCTGCACGCGGTCGCCGCGTGGCGTCATGCGCGCTCCCTGTTCGACGAGCGCGAGACGGCGGTGCTCGCCCTCACCGACGCCGTCACCCGCCTCGGGCCCGACGGGGTCGACGACGTGGTCTGGGATGCCGCGGCGCGGCACTTCGACGACGGGCAGCTCGGTGCCATCGTGCTGGCGATCGCGACGATCAACGTCTGGAACCGGATCGCGATCGCGACCGAGATGGAGCCGCCGGTGGACGCCGCCCACCCCGTAGCCTGAGCATCGTGGAGGCCCTGTCGTCGCGCTCGGCGGCCGCTCTCGCCTGGCGCGAGGAGCGCGACCGCCTCGTCGGCATCGCCTATCGGATGCTCGGGGACTTCGGCCACGCGGAGGACGTGGTCTCCGAGGTGGCGCTCGAGGCCGTCCGCGCCGAGCGGCGCGCGCCCGTGCGGTCGTGGCCCGCATGGCTCACCACGACGTGCGTGCGGCGCTCGATCGACCGACTGCGGCAGCTCGCGGCGGAGCGGGAGGAGTACCCCGGCCCGTGGCTCCCCGAGCCGGTCGCGGTCGACCGGCTTCCCGAGGACGTCGTCGCCGATCGCGAGATGCTCTCGCTCACGGTGCTGCACCTCGCCGAGCAGCTCTCGCCCGAGGCGCGCGCGGCCGTCGTGCTCCACCGGGCGTTCGGGATGAGCGCGGTCGAGATCGGACGCGTGCTCGAGCGCTCGCCGGCGGCCGTGCGTCAGCTCATCTCCCGCGGCGAGCGCCGGCTCCAGCTCGACGGAGATCGCGCCGCGTCACCACCCCCTCCCTCGCGTGAGGCGCTCGCCCGCGTCGTCGAGGCCATCGAGGGCGGCGACATCGCGGCCGTGGTGGCATCGCTCGCCGACGACGCCATCCTGTGGGCGGACGGCGGAGGACGCGTCCGCAGCGCTCTCAACCCCGTCTTCGGCCCGCGTCGCATCGCCCGCTTCCTCGCGGGCATCCTCGGCAAGGCGATCGCGGCGGGCGTGCGGCCCCGCGTCGCGCACACGGAGGTCAACGGGGAGCCCGGGCTGTCGCTCGCGATCGGGGCGGAGGTCGACGTCATCGCGTTCGAGTTCGACGCGAGCGGCGCCATCCGCGGCATCCGCCGGGTGTCGAACCCCGAGAAGCTGACGCGCGTGCTCGCCTGACTCCCGCGGGCGCACCCCTAGGCTGACGGCATGCCGGCACGTCACACCCGCCTGTCGCCGTCCGCCGTCCAGAGCGCGCTCGGAGAGGCGCTCGCCGAGCTGCGGCGATCGCTCGAGCTGCCCGATTCGTTCCCGCCCGAGGTCGTCGCCGAGGCGGAGGAGGTCGCCACGAGCGATGCCGCCGTCGACGGCTCGGACGCCGAGCGCGCGGATCTGCGCGACCTCGTGTTCCTGACCATCGATCCCGAGGGATCGCGCGATCTCGATCAGGCGATGCACATCGCCCGCGCGGGTGACGGCTTCGTCGTCCACTACGCGATCGCCGACCTCGCGGCGTTCGTGCGCCCCGGCGGGGCGATCGACGCGGAGGCACGGCGCCGCGGGCAGACCCTCTACGCGCCCGACGGCTCCATCCCGCTCCATCCCGAGGCGCTGTCGCACGGGGCCGCGTCGCTCCTGCCCGACGAGGACCGCCGCGCCTATGTGTGGCGCTTCGCGCTCGATGCCGAGGGAGCGCACGGCGCCGAGGACGTGACGCTCGAGCGCGCGTGGGTGCGATCACGGCGCCAGTGGACGTACGAGGAGGCCCAGCGGGCGATCGACGACGGCTCGGCTCCGGAGACGCTCCGGCTTCTTGCAGAGGTCGGCCCCCTGCGGATCGCGCAGGAGGCCGCGCGCGGCGGAGCGAGCCTCAACGCACCCGAAGAGGAGATCGTGGACGGGCCGGACGGCTACACGCTGCGGATGCGCAGACCCCTTCCCGTCGAGGACTGGAACGCGCAGATCTCCCTCATGACGGGGATGGCCGCGGCCGCGATCATGCAGCGGGAGGGCCGCGGCATCCTGCGGACCATGCCGCCGGCCGACGAGGAGTCGCTCGCGGAGTTCCGGCGGCGCGTCGCGCTCCTCGGTCGCCCCTGGGACGACGCCGCCGTGGACTACGGCGAGTACCTGCGCCGGCTCGACCCGGCCGACCCCGCGACGCCCGCGGTCCTGCAGGCCGCGAGCGCGCTCTTCCGCGGTGCGGACTACGCGGCGTTCACGTCTCCCGACGAGCTCCCGGCGGATGCCGGCCAGGCCGCGATCGGCGCGCCCTACGCGCATGCCACCGCTCCCCTGCGGCGGCTCGTCGACCGCTTCGTGCTGCTGGCCTGCACGGGGCGTGCCGATGTCGACACCCTGCCGCTGCTGCCCGACATCATGCGCCGGTCGTCGGCCCTCGCGTCTCGTCTCGAGTCCGGCGCCGTCGACCGCGTCGAGGCGGCCGTCCTGCACGCGCGCATCGGCGACATCCTGGACGCGGTTGTCCTCGCCGAGACGAAAGGCGGCCGCCGCGTGCAGATCGCCGACCCGTTCGTGACGGCGACGGTGCAGGAGGCGGTCGAGCCGGGCACGCGCATCCGCGTGCGCGTCGAGTCGACCGACATCGCGACGGGAGCGGTCGTCCTCTCCGTCGCGTGACGCCTCGCACTCAGGCGGACGCGCTCGCGAGGGCGATGACGCCGTCGATGCCCGCGTCGACCTGCCCCGCGTCGATGTGCCCCGCGACGACGAGCGTCGCGAGCCCGTGCGCGAGGCCCCACACACCGGCGACCGCGGCCTCCCGCGTCGGAGCGTCGAGCTCGGGCGCGGCCTGTGCGACGACCTCGGCGATCAGCTCCTCGTTCGCGCGGATGAGCGGTGCCATCGCCTCCGACGGATGGCCGGGCACGCACACCTCGGGGTCGAAGACGATGCCGAAGCCGTGCGGATGCTCCCGCGCGTACCCGACGTAGGCCGACGCGATCGCGCGGAGCCGTGCGCGCGGATCGCGCTCCCCCTCCGCCGCGCGGCGCTGCGCGTCGAGGAGAGCGTCCATGTGCCGCTCGGAGAGGCGCTTGAGGAGCGCGAGGCGGTCGGCGAAGTGGTGATACGGCGCGTTGTGGCTCACACCCGCCCGGCGTGCGACCTCACGGAGGCTCAGCGCCGCCGCACCGCGCTCCGCCAGGAGCGCTTCCGCCGCCTCGAGCAGCGCGGGACCGAGGTCGCCATGGTGGTACCTACTGACGGATGTTGACACGCGCAAGATCCTAGCTATCCTGACAGTGTCCACATTCTGGACAGTGCCCACATCTCAGGAGGAGCCGTGCCCGCTCTCGTCATCGACGGCCATCCGTCGCCCGATTCCCTCGTGTCCGCCCTGGCCCGCCGCTACGCGGAGGCGCACGGCGACGCGGTCGTGCTCGCGGTGCGCGATCTCGACTTCGATCCCGTGCTGCGCGCCGGCTATCGGGCCGAGCAGCCGCTCGAGCCCGACCTCGAGCGCGCCCTCGAGGCGATCTTCGCCGCCGACCACGTCGTCGTCGCGACCCCGGTCTGGTGGGCATCGACGCCCGCACTCCTCAAGGGCTTCCTGGATCGCGTGCTCCTGCCCCGGGTCGCGTACCGATATCGGGCGAACGGGTTCCCCGAGGGGCTCCTCCGCGGGCGCACGGGCCGGGTCATCATGACGAGCGACTCACCGCGATGGTTCCTGTGGGCGACGGGCGACCCCGCGATGCGCCAGCTGCGCGCCCAGACCCTGCGCTTCTGCGGCATCCGCCGGGTGCACGCCTCTCGCTTCACCGACGTGCGCCATGCGGACACGGCGCGGACGAGCGGATGGCTCGAGCGCGTCGCCGAGGACGCGCGGCGCGACGCCGCGCGCGTAGCGCGAGAGGCGCCCGGCGCCCTGATCGCCCGCCCCGTATCCGCCTGAAGCAGAACGCGGCGCCGCCCCTTCCGTCATGTCGGAGGCCGCCGCTAGCGTCGAGGGCATGGACGTCCTCCTCATTCCCGGTCTCTGGCTCGACGCACGGTCCTGGGGGCCGATCGTCGACGCGCTCACGGCCGCCGGCCATCGCCCTCGCCCCCTCACCATGCCCGGCGTCGGGGACCCCGATCCCGGCGACATCGGCCTCGCCGACTGGATCGACGCGGTCGTCGCGGAGATCGACGCCGCCGCCGAGCGGGTCGTCCTCGTGGGCCACTCGGGCGGCGGCAACGTGGCCTGGGGCGCGGTCGATGCGCGGCCCGATCGCGTGGCACGCGCGGTCTTCGTGGACACGGTGCCGCCCGCGCCCGGCTTCGGCATCTCGGAGTTCCCCGTCGAGGGCGGCGTCGTGCCGTTCCCGGGGTGGGACTTCTTCGACGCGCCCGAGACGGCCGACCTCGACGCGGAGACGCGCGAGCGGACGGCCGCGCTCACCGGAAGCGTGCCGGCCCGGGTCCCGACCGACGAGATCGCGCTCTCGGATCCGCGACGGCACGACGTGCCGGTCACGCTCCTGATGGGGTCGATGGACGAGGACGCCCTCCGCGCCGAGCTCGCGCAGTGGGGGCCGTTCGCGGACGAGTTCGGCGCCATCGCCGACGTCGAGGTCGTGCGCATCGGCTCGGGGCACTGGCCGCAGTTCACGCAGCCGGAGCGGCTCGCCGAGCTCGTCGTCGCCGCCGTGCGCTGAGGCCGCTCAGGCGGTCTGGCGACCGCGGTAGACGGCGGTGCGCAGCTCGATCTCCCACACGTCCGCCGTGGGCATCGCGCGCTCCCGGGCGACCGCGATCTCGGCTTCGACGTCGTACGGCACGCGCACGAACTGGACGCCGAAGGGGGCGCCGCGCTCCCCGTCGAGCTCGCCCTCGAGGATGACGTACGACGGCGTGGGCTCGTCGAGCGGGTTGCCCACGCTGCCGACGTTGAAGAGCGTGCGCCCGTCGGCCGACTCGATGTACGCGTCGTGAATGTCGCCGTAGCCGACGACGTCGGGAGCCGCGCCCGGTCCGGTCATCTCGGTGGCGCGGAACATCCCGTCGAACTGCTCGGCCGTGTGGTGGAAGTGCACGCGCACGTGCGGGCTCTCCGCCGACGCGTGGAAGAGGCGGATGCGGCGCCCGCTCAGCGCGAGATCGTGGCAGAGCGGCAGCGTGCGCAGCCAGAGGCGCTGCGCGGCCGTGAGCTCGTCGCGCCACCAGACCATCTCGGCGGGGCCCTCGTCCGGAATGGTGTCGAGGAAGTCGTCCCAGTTGCCCCGCACGTTGACCGCGCAGGCCTCCTGCACGCGCGCCACGGCGGCGCTTCCGCGCGGGCCCTTGCCCGCCGTGTCGCCGAGGTTGACGATATGCATGATGCCGCGCGCGGCGATGTCGGCGAGCACGGCCTCGAGCGCCGTGAGATTGCCGTGGACGTCGGAGATCAGGGCGATGCGGTCGAGGGGCACGGACGCCATCCTGGCACGGCGCCGCGCGGCGCTACGCCGTGACGACCTGCGCGGTGCCGAGCGGGGCGTCCGGGCCCATCGCGTCGGCGATGCGGTTCGCCTCCTCGATGAGCGTCTGCACGATCTCGGCCTCCGGCACGGTCTTGATGACCTCGCCCTTGACGAAGATCTGGCCCTTGCCGTTGCCCGATGCGACGCCGAGGTCGGCCTCGCGCGCCTCGCCGGGCCCGTTCACGACACACCCCATGACCGCCACGCGCAGCGGCACCGTCATGTCCTTGAGCCCCTCGGTGACGCTGTCGGCGAGCGAGTAGACGTCGACCTGGGCGCGTCCGCACGATGGGCAGGACACGATCTCGAGCTTGCGCTCGCGCAGGTTGAGCGACTGCAGGATCTGGTGGCCGACCTTGACCTCCTCGGCGGGCGGCGCCGAGAGCGAGACGCGGATGGTGTCGCCGATGCCCTCCGCGAGGAGGATGCCGAACGCCGTGGCCGACTTGATCGTGCCCTGGAAGGCGGGGCCCGCCTCGGTCACACCGAGGTGCAGCGGCCAGTCGCCGCGCTCGGCGAGCAGTCGGTACGCCTTCACCATGACGATCGGGTCGTTGTGCTTGACCGAGATCTTGAAGTCGTGGAAGTCGTGCTCCTCGAACAGGCTCGCCTCCCACACCGCCGACTCGACGAGGGCCTCGGGCGTCGCCTTGCCGTACTTCTCGAGCAGGCGGCGGTCGAGCGAGCCCGCGTTCACGCCGATGCGGAGCGAGACGCCGGCGGCCTGCGCGGCCTTCGCGATCGCGCCGACCTGGTCGTCGAACTTGCGGATGTTGCCGGGGTTCACGCGGACAGCCGCGCACCCGGCGTCGATCGCCTGGAACACGTACTTCGGCTGGAAGTGGATGTCCGCGATGACCGGGATCTGGCTCTTCTTCGCGATGATGTGGAGGACATCCGCATCGTCCTGGCTCGGCACCGCGACGCGGACGATCTCGCAGCCCGACGCCGTGAGCTCGGCGATCTGCTGCAGCGTCGCGTTGATGTCGGTGGTCGGCGTCGTCGTCATGGACTGCACGCTGACGGGGGCGTCGCCGCCGACGAGGACCTTCCCGACCCGGATCTGACGCGACTTGCGGCGCGGGGCGAGGGTCTCGGGCACGCGGGGCATACCGATGTTCACTGCAGGCACGGGTCCAGGTTACGCCGCACGGGTGGAAGCGGGCTGGATGGCGGGCGAGCGGAGCGGCGGGAGCGTCGCACCGCGGGCAGGCTCCGCGCGCCTGTGGTAGTTTCAGGCGCATGTTCGCGAACCGCACCTGGTGGCCCGCCCGATAGGCGGTGCTTCGCGAACCTCGAATTCGACCGCCCAGTTCAACCGGATGGGGCGGTCTTTTCTGTCTGAGGGCAGCCTCGCCCAGGAGGAGTTTCACGCATGACCGGGACCGCTGCCCCCGCCACGGCCGACCTCATCGCCCGCCTCGCCGCCGACCCCGGCGCCTCGTTCGCGCTCATCGTCCGCGAGGGCGGCGACGCGGTCGAGGTGCTCGAGGGCGAGGTCGTCGACGTCGAGCTGCTCGCGGACATCCCGCTGACCGGGCCCGACGGCACCCCGCGCGAGGTGCTCGCGCTCGTGCCGTTCCGCCAGGTGCGCGAGCGCGGCTTCGAGGCGCACGACGACGACGCGCCGCTGCGCTGCCTCACCGTCGACGCCCACTCGGCCATCCCGCTCGACGCCGCCGTCGCCGCGCTGCCGGCCGAGCACATCCCGCTCGCGTCCGCGGGCTTCGACCTCGACGACGCGGAGTACGCGGCGATCGTCCGCCGTGTCATCTCCGAGGAGATCGGGCGCGGAGAAGGCGCCAACTTCGTCATCCGCCGCGACTACGTGGCCGGCGTCGACGCCGACCCGCGCGTGGCCGCGCTGACCTGGTTCCGCGCGCTGCTCGAGCACGAGCGCGGCGCGTACTGGACCTTCGCGATCATCACGCCCGGGCACGTGGCCGTCGGGGCGAGCCCCGAGGCGCACGTCAGCGCGCGCGACGGGGTGGTCACGATGAACCCGATCTCGGGCACCTTCCGCCATCCGGCCGGCGGCGCGACGGTCGAGACGCTGACGGAGTTCCTCTCGTCGACGAAGGAGACCGAGGAGCTCTTCATGGTCGTCGACGAGGAGCTCAAGATGATGAGCGCCGTCTGCAGCGACGGCGGCCGGATCACGGGCCCGCATCTCAAGGAGATGTCGCGCCTCACGCACACGGAGTACGTGCTGCGCGGGCGCTCGCGCCTGGACCCGCGCGAGATCCTCCGGGAGACGATGTTCGCCCCGACGGTCACGGGCTCCCCCATGCAGAACGCGTGCGCGGTCATCCGCCGCCACGAGGCGTCGCCGCGCGGGTACTACTCGGGCGTCGCCGCGCTGTTCACGCCGAACGCCGAGGGCGGGCACGACCTCGACGCCCCGATCCTCATCCGCACCGCGTATCTCGAGGACGGGCGCCTCCGCGTGCCGGTCGGCGCGACCCTCGTGCGGCACTCGGATCCGTACGGGGAGGTCAGCGAGACGCACGGCAAGGCGGCCGGCGTGCTCGGCGCGATCGGCGCCATCCCGCGCGCGATCACGATCGTGCCCGACGACGACGAGCCGGCCCCCGCCCGTCGTCTCGCCGACGACCCCGACATCGCGACGCTCCTGGCCTCCCGCAACGCGCGCCTCGCGCCGTTCTGGATGCAGGAGCAGGAGCCGGGTGCCCGGCAGGCGCCGTTCACGGGCCGACGCGCGGTCGTCGTCGATGCCGAGGACCGCTTCACGACGATGCTCGCGCACCAGCTGCGCCACCTGGGCCTCGACGTGGAGATCGTGCACTGGAGCGAGGCCGAGCCCGCCCGCCTCGACGCGGCGGAGCTCGTGGTCTCGGGCCCCGGCCCCGGCGATCCGCGCGACGACGAGAGCCCGCGCGTCGCCCGCATGCGCGAGGTCGTCGTGCGCCGACTCGAGCAGCACCGCCCCCTCCTCGCCGTGTGCCTGAGCCACCAGATCCTCGCGGACCGCATCGGCGTCGGCCTCGGGACGCTCGCGAGCCCCCACCAGGGCCTCCAGCTCGATGTCGACCTCTTCGGCGAGCGCGCATCGATCGGCTTCTACAACACCTTCACGGCCCGCGTGACGCCCGGCGTCACGCGGCTCACGCCGAGCGAGACGCGGTGCGGCGCGGTCGGCGAGGTCGAGGTCGCGGCCGACCTGTCGACAGGCGACGTCTACGCCCTCCGCGGTGCGGGCTTCGCGTCGGTGCAGGGGCACCTCGAGTCCATCCTGTCGCGCGACGGCATGCGGACCCTCGAGCGCCTCGTCGCGCACGCGCTCGCCTGAGACCGCCTGGCGCGCGTTCAGCCGCCGAGCAGCTGCACGGGGTTGAAGATGTCGGCCGCGAACAGCAGCGCGCCCATGCCGATGAGGAGCACGACCACGACGAGCGTGAGGGGCACGAGGCGCGTGGCGTCGGTGGGCGCCGGCTCGGGGCGGCCGAGGAGCTTGGCGACCGCCCGGCGCGCGCCGTCCCACAGGGCGACGAGGATGTGGCCGCCGTCGAGCGGCAGCAGCGGCACGAGGTTGAAGACGAACAGCGCGACGTTGAGCGACGCCAGGAGGCTCGTCATCACGGCGACGCGGTCGAGGATCGGCGCGTCGGTCGCGGCCACCTCACCCGCGAGACGCCCCACGCCGACGACGCTCATCGGGCCGTCCGCGTCGCGCTCCCCGCCGGTGAAGAGGTCGTAGGCGGTGTCGTACAGCCGAGCGGGAAGGTCGACGACGATTCCCACGACCGCCGCGACGTTGTCTGCTGCCGCCTGCGGACCCGCCCAGATCGGCTCGCGCACGCGCTCGACCGACGAGCTGATGCCGGCGTAGCCGACGGTCTCGACCGACGTCGTGCCGTCGTCCGCGGTGACCTCGACCTCGTTCTCGACGGGCGTGAGCGTCAGCGGGACACGGGCGCCGTCGCGCTCCACGACGACGGGGATGGCCGTGCCGGGGTGCGCGCGGATGATCTCGGATGCCTCGGCGAACGTCTCCACGGGGGTTCCGTCGAGCTCGACGAGACGGTCGCCGGGGAGGATGCCGGCCGCGTGCGCCGGCGCCTCGGGATCGTCGGCCGCGCATTCTGTCGCTGTCGAACCGGGAGGAAGGACGCACTCGGACACGGCGGCGACCGTCGTCGTCGCCTGCTGCATGCCGATGCCGCTGAAGAGCACCGCGAACAGGACGACCGCGAGCACGAGGTTCATGATCGGGCCGCCGAGCATGATGACGACGCGCTTCCACACCGGCAGCCGATGGAAGGTGCGCGCGTCGTCGACGCCCTCGAGCGTCTCGGCGTTCGCCGCCTGCGCGTCCTGCACGAGCGTCGCGTAGATGCCGCGGCGACGGGCGGTGCGCGCGGAGACCGCGGCCGAGTCGGCCGCGGTCGTCGGCTCGTCCTTCGCCGGCGGGTACATGCCCGCCATCGAGATGTAGCCGCCGATCGGGAGCGCCTTGACGCCGTACTCGGTCTCGCCGCGGCGCGTCGACCACAGCGTCGGGCCCATGCCGATCATGTACTGCCCGACCCGCACGCCGAAGCGCTTGGCGGGCACGAGATGCCCGATCTCGTGCAGCGCGATCGAGACCGCGAGGCCGACCACCATGACCAGCACACCGATCACGAACGCGAGGACATCCACGCCGCCACGCTAGCGGCCACGCCTCGGAGTTCCCCGCACGGCGCGGGCGCCCGCGGCGAGCGCCTATCCTGGGGGGCGTGACCGACCGGCAGCTGCGCGCCCTCCGCGGGGCGTCTGCGTCGACGGTCGCGACCGTGCTCGCCGCCGTCTCGCACACGGTCGGCGGCGGAGCCGCTCCCGCTCCGCTCCTCGTCGTCGCGATGGCCGCGGTGCTCGCTCTGCCGGCCATCCTCGTCGTCGGCCCGCGTCCGCGTCTGTCCCGCGTGCTCGCCGCCGTCGTCACGACCCAGGCGGCGTTCCACCTCGCATTCCTCGCGCTCGGGTCGCCGGTCGCGACGCGCATCTCCGCGAGCGCGCACGCGGGGCATCTGCACGCCGAGGCGCACGCGCATCCGGCCCTCGTCGAGACGGCCGTCCTCGCGACGGCGGCCGATGCCCCCATGCTCGCGGCGCACGCGGTCGCCGCGCTCGTCACGACGGCGCTCCTCTGGCGCGGCGAGCAGCTCGTCCGCGCGATTGCCGCGTGGGCGATCGCGCGCCTCGTGCGCGCGGCCGCGCTCCCGCTCGCGCGCATCCGTCGTCGGCTTCCCCTGCGTGCAGACCGCCGCAGCGAGCGGGCGAGCCGGCGCTTCCACGACATCCGCCTGCAGCGCGGACCGCCTTCGGCTTCCTTCGCCTGACATCGCCCACCCCGGGCACCCGTCGCGCTCCGCGATCGCCGCGCGCGACGTCCGGCGCATCCGCGCCATCCGGCACCCCCGCGCGCCCTCCGGCCTGCCTCGCAGCCGGGCCGCGCTGCGCCGGAGCGAATCGAAGACCCCGAAGGAACAGCCATGACTCCCATCGCCCCTGCCCGTCGTCCCGCCATCCGCCGCCGCGGCATCCGCCTCGCCGCGTCCGGCGCGCTCGCCGCCGCCCTCGTGGCCGCACCGCTCGCGGCGCACGCGCACGTCACCGTGACGCCCGACGCTCCCGTCGCGGGCGGGTACGACGTGCTGACGTTCGCGTTCTCGCACGGATGCGACGACTCCCCCACGACCGCCCTCGTCATCACGCCGCCCGCCGACGGCATCGACTCGGTCGTCCCGACCGTCCAGGCCGGATGGTCGATCGACGTCGAGCGCGACGCGTCGACCGGCCTCGTGCAGTCGATCACGTACACGGCGGACGAGCCCGTGCCGAACGCGATGCGCGCCGCCGTGGAGCTCTCGGTCGCCTACGCCGCCGACGCTCCCGACACGCTCGCATTCCCCGTCGAGCAGCTGTGCGTCGACGGGTCGACCTCGTGGTCCGAGATCGCCGAGGACGGCGAGGACCCGCACGACCTCGAGGCTCCGGCGCCGGTCGTGACGCTCGCGCCGGCGGCGGAAGACGACGGCCACGCTGCGGACGACGCGACGACGGAGACGGACGCGGCCGAGGCCGACAGCGGCGCGGTGCCGATCGCGCTCGGTGCGGGCGGTCTCGCTGCCGGGATCGCCGCGCTCGTCGTGAGCGTCCTCGCGTATCGCCGCACCGCGCGTCGCTGAGACGATGCGAGGCGCCGACACCCCGTCGGCGCCTCGCATGCTCTCCTCGGATCGCGCGTGAGACGATGGAGAGGATGTCCGCGACACCGTCGAACCTGCCCCCCGTCCTGCGACCGGAGAACCCGCCGCGACGCTCCCTGACCGAGCTCGCCGAGCGCTTCGGCGGCGAGCTGCGCGGGGAGGCGACGGGCGTCGAGCTCACCGGCGTCACGCTCGCGACCGCAGACCTGCGCGCGGGCGAGGCGTTCGTCGCGATCCGCGGCGTCAACCGCCACGGTGCGGAGTTCGCGGCGGCCGCGGCCGAGAAGGGCGCCGTCGCGGTCGTGACGGACACGGAGGGCGCCGAGATCGCGGCGTCGGCCGGTCTGCCGATCGTCGTCGTCTCCGACCCGCGCGCCGTGCTCGGCGATCTGTCGGCGTGGGTCTACGGCACCGACCGCGACCTGCCGCTGCTCCTCGGGACGACCGGCACGAACGGCAAGACCTCGATCACGCACCTTCTCGACGGCATCCTCACCCAGATGGGCGTGGTGACGGGGCTCTCCTCGACCGCCGAGCGCCACATCGCGGGCGAGGTCATCGTGTCGCGTCTGACGACCCCCGAGGCGAGCGAGTTCCACGCGCTGCTCGCCCTCATGCGCGAGCGGGGCGTCGAGGCCGTCGCGGTCGAGGTCAGCGCGCAGGCGCTGACCCGCCATCGCGTCGACGGCCTGGTCTTCGACGTCGCGGCGTTCACGAATCTCACGCACGACCACCTCGACGACTACGCCGACATGCGCGAGTACTTCGAGGCGAAGGCGTCGTTCTTCACGCCCGAGCGCTCGCGCCGCGCGGTCATCTCCCTCGACTCGGCTCCCGGTGCGGAGTACGTCGCGCGCGCGACCGTGCCCGTGGTCACCGTCGCCACCCCGTCGATCGCGGCCGACCCCGATGCGGCCGCCCAGGCGGACTGGATCGTCACGATCGACGACGAGCGCCAGGAGGGCACGCGGTTCACGCTGACCGGACCGGATGGCCGCGCGCTCACGTCGGTCGTGCCGGTCATCGGCCCGCACATGGCGTCGAACGCCGGCACCGCCATCGTCATGCTGCTCGAGGCCGGCTTCGCGTGGGAGCGCATCGTCGAGGCGCTCGAGCGCGACGGCGGCATCCGCGCCTACCTGCCCGGGCGCACGCAGCTCGTCTCGGGACCGGAGGGCCCCGCGGTCTACGTCGACTTCGGCCACACGCCCGATGCGTTCGAGAAGACCCTCGCGGCCGTCCGCCGCGTGACTCCCGGCAAGGTGCTCATGCTCTTCGGCGCCGACGGAGACCGCGACAAGACGAAGCGCCGCGACATGGGCCGCACGGCGGTCGAGGGAAGCGACATCGTCGTCATCACTGACCACCACCCGCGTCACGAGGACCCCGCGGCCATCCGCGCGACCCTCCTCGAGGGCGCACGC
Organism: Microbacterium sp. SA156; assembly: GCF_049065455.1. Lineage (NCBI taxonomy): Bacteria > Bacillati > Actinomycetota > Actinomycetes > Micrococcales > Microbacteriaceae > Microbacterium > Microbacterium sp. SA156. The sequence continues at coordinate 138,777 of NZ_JBAKGU010000009.1, read as the reverse complement.
GCGGCGAACCCGGACCACCCGATCTACGAGTTCTCGCCGCCCGAGACCGCGATCGTCGAGGCGGTCAAGCTCGTCGGACCGGGCGACGCGATCCTCTGGGCGGGCCCGGGTCACCAGGACTACCGCGACATCAAGGGCGTTCGCACGCCGTACTCAGCGCGCGAGCTCGCACGGCGCGCGCTGCGCGACGCCGGCTGGCCCGTGCCGGACCCGGCCTGGCCCGTCCCCTACGAGGACTGAGCCACACCCGAGCCCTGGCGCTTGCCCCCGAGCCCTAGCGCTTGCCCCGTGCGGCCGGTCAGATCCGCGGATGGCGGCCGCACGCGGCAAGCACGCCCGCGGGCGGGCGCGCCGTCAGCCGCGTGCGGCGATGAGCTCGTCAGCGCTGCGGCGCGCCCAGGCCTCCGCGTCGGCGAGGGTCTCGAGCGTGAGCTCGGCCGGAGCCTCGTGTCGGTCGAGCACGGCGGCGATCGTGTCGACGATGCCGGGGAACGACAGCCGCCCGTCGTGGAACGCCTCGACCGCCTGCTCGTTGGCGGCGTTGTAGACGGCGGGATGCGTGCCACCGGCCTCACCCGCACGTCGCGCGAGCCGCACCGACGGGAATGCGTCGTCGTCGAGCGGCGAGAACTCCCACGTCTGCGCCGCGGTCCAGTCGATCGGCACGTCGACGTCGACGAGACGCTCGGGCCAGGAGAGGCCGAGCGCGATCGGGACGAGCATGCGCGGCGGTCCGGCCTGCGCGATCGTCGAGCCGTCGTGGAACTCCACCATCGAGTGGATGAGCTGCTGCGGGTGCACGACCACCTCGATCCGGTCGTACGGCACGTCGAACAGCAGGTGCGCCTCGATCACCTCGAGGCCCTTGTTCACGAGCGTCGCCGAGTTCGTCGTGATGACGCGCCCCATCGAGAAGTTCGGGTGCTTGAGCGCCTGGGCGGGCGTGACGTCCTCGAGCGCGGAGCGCGACCATCCGCGGAACGGCCCGCCCGACGCGGTCACGACGAGGCGGCGCACCTCCCCGCGCTCCCCCGCCCGCAGCGCCTGGGCGATCGCGGAGTGCTCCGAGTCGACCGGGACGATCTGCCCCGGGCGGGCGAGCCGCTTGACGAGCTCGCCGCCGACGATGAGCGACTCCTTGTTCGCGAGGGCGAGCGTGCGCCCGGCCTCGAGCGCCGCGAGCGTGGGGCCGAGGCCGACGGAGCCCGTGATGCCGTTGAGCACGATGTCGGCGTCCACGTCTCGCACAAGCTGGGCCGAGCCCTCCGCGCCGAGAGCCGTGTGCCCGACGCCGAACTCGGCCGCCTGCGCGCGGAGCAGGTCCGCGTTGGATCCCGTCGAGAGGCCGACCAGCTCGAACCGGTCGCGGTGCGCGCGGATGACCTCGAGCGCCTGCGTGCCGATGGACCCGCTCGACCCGAGGACGATGACGCGGCGCACGCGGGTCACTCCGCCGGAGCCTCTTCTGCGGCGGGCGCCGGGTGCTGGGTCGCGAGGATGTCGACGACGAAGACGAGCGTCTCCTCCTGGAGCTCGTTGCCCTCGCTCGCGCCGTAGCCCTCGGCGGGCGGGATGACCGCGAGCACCTGCGAGCCGACCTTCTGGCCTTCGAGTGCCTTCTTGAAGCCCGTCACCACGCCCGTGGTCTCGAACTGCGCGGGCGTGCCGCGGTCCCAGCTCGAGTCGAACACGGAGCCGTCGGAGAGCTTCACGCCCGTGTACTGGACGAGGACCATGTCGCCCGCCTCGACCGTGGCGCCGTCGCCGGCCTTGAGGGTCGACAGCTCGGTCGTCTCCGGCGCCTCGGCGCCCTCCGGGATCGTGACGGTCGGAGCGCCGTCCTCGGCGAGCTCGACCGTGGGCATGCCCTCGGTCGGCTCCTGCTCCTCGCCCCACGCCGCCGTCGGCGTCACACTGAGGAGGTCGAAGACGTAGATCTGCGCGTTCGTCGCGGTGCCGGCCTGGTCGGTGCCCGACGGAAGCGCGAGCACGAGACGCGAGCCGACGTTCTCGCACCCCGTGAACTGACCGAGCGACTCGGGCGACACGAGCGCGGGGAGCAGCTCGCCCTCGTTGTAGCCGAGCTCCCCGACCTTCTCGCCGCTCACGGCGTCGTAGGCGGTGAGCGCGTAGTTGAGGTAGTCGCCGCTCTGGACCGGCTCGCCGTCGCCCTCCTCGAGGACGAGGCGCTGGGCCTCGGGGACCTCGATCGGCTTCTCGAAGGTGGCCGTCGACGGCTCGCCGAGCTCGCCGTCCACTGTCACCGACTCCACGGCCTCGCCCGTGGGGGCGGCGGCCGCGCAGAGGTCGGCGGGCGTGCCCGTGGGCGACGCCTCCGGCTCCGCCTCTCCCGAGGGCGCGCAGCCCGCGAGGGCGAGAGCCGCGACGACGGCGGTGGACATCAGGCCAAGGGAGCGAGCACGCACGGAAACCTCATTCATCGGGGGATCGCGTCCATCCTCCCCGATTTCCGCTCCGCATGCGCTGAACGCCGCGGTCGCACCGGCGATCCGCAGGATTCCGGCGGCGGCATACGTCGGCAGTACCCTGGAGGGATGACCGACGACGTGCAGAACCCGGCCGAGTCCGACGGCTCACCCGTCCGCCCCAGCTGGGTCTACACGCTGGGGCGCGTCGTCCTCGCTCCTCTCGCGCGCGCCGTCTACCGCCCTCGTGTCGAGGGCAGGGAGAACATCCCCGCCGAGGGGGCGGTCATCCTCGCGAGCAATCACCTGTCGTTCATCGACTCGATCGTCATCCCGATCGCGGCGGCACCGCGCCCTGTCCACTTCCTCGCGAAGTCGGACTACTTCACCGGCACCGGCTTCAAGGGCTGGTTCTCGCGGACGTTCTTCACGGCCGTCGGCGCGATCCCGGTCGACCGCGCCGCCGGGCAGGCCGCGCTCGACGCGCTCGACCGGCAGAAGGACATCCTCGCGACGGGCGCGGCCGTGGCGCTTCACCCGGAGGGCACGCGCTCGCGCGACGGGCGCCTGTACAAGGGCCGGACGGGCGTCGCGTACCTCGCGCTCGAGAGCGGCGCCCCGGTCGTGCCGATCGGGCTCATCGGCACGGACAAGGTGATGCCGGTGGGCGCTCGCATGCCGTCGCTCCGCGACCGGGTGACGGTGCGCTTCGGCGCGCCGATCGATGTGTCCGTGCACGGACCGGCGTCCTCGGGCAAGGCTCGCCGCGCGGCCACGGATCAGATCATGGCGGCCATCCACGAGCTGTCCGGCCAGGAGCTCGCCGGGGTCTACAACGAGCTTCCGGCGAGCAGCACGCTCGAGAAGATCAAGCGCGCCCTGCCCCACGAGCGCCTGTAGCCGTCAGCCGACGGAGACCTCCGCCTCGTGGTGCACGGGGAAGTTCACCGAGTTGGCGATGAAGCACCACTCGTGGGCGTCATCGTGCGCCGCGCGCGCGTCCTCGACCATCGACGCGTCGGCGACCGTGACCCGCGGGCGCAGCGTCACGCTCTCATACCGCCCGCCGTTGCCCTGCTGGCGCATGGTTCCGACTGCCTCGTCGACGTACGACGTGACGACGACCCCGCGGACCACGCACGCGTGCAGGTAGGAGAGCAGATGACACTCCGACAGCGCCGCGAGGAGCAGGTCCTCGGGGTTCCAGCGCGCACCGTCTCCGCGGAACGGCACGTCGGCGGATGCGAGCACCTCGGGCTTGCCCTCGATCCTCAAGGACACGGACCTGTCGTAGTCGCGGTATCCGGATGTCCCGGTGCCCCGGTTGCCGGTCCAGGTGGCGGTGAGCGCGTAGTGGTGTTCGCCGAGCATGCCCCCAGTGTCGCACCGCGGACGCCGGCGGAGGGCCCGCGGCGCTTCGTTAGGGTTGTGAGGTGACCCCAGAGACCTTCACCGCCCCGGATGCCGTCGAGCTCGCCGTCGTCGATCGAGGAGGGTTCGTGGAGTCCCGCCACGTCGGCGCCGCGCTCGTGCTGTCGCCCGACGGCGAGGTGGTCACGGCGCTCGGCCGCACCGACGCGCTCGTGCTCCCCCGCTCGGCGCTCAAGCCGCTGCAGGCCATCGGATCGGTCACCGCGGGCGCGCCCCTCGAGGGCGAGCGACTCGCGCTCGCCACCGCGAGCCATGCGGGCACCGACCGTCACGCCTCGGTGGTGCGGGACATGCTCGGATCGGTCGGCCTCAGCGAAGACGCCCTCGGATGCCCCGCGCAGTGGCCGAGCGACTCGACGACCCGCGACGCGATGGTGCGCGACCACTTCGAGCCGTCCCGCCTCCGGATGAACTGCTCGGGCAAGCACGCCGCGATGCTCATGGCGTGCGTCGCGAGCGGCTGGGACACCGCGACGTATCTCGACCCCGCGCACCCGCTGCAGCTGCACATCCGCGAGGTCGTCGAGCGACTGTCGGGCGAGCGCGTCGGCGCCACGGTCGTGGACGGCTGCGGCGCGCCCGTGCACGCGATCACGCTCGCGGGGCTTGCCCGCGCCGTGCACCGCGCGGGCAACTCGTCGGAGCGGTCGCCGTTCGCGATGCACCGCGTCGCAGGCGCGCTCGTGCGGGCGGTGCGCGAGCACCCCTGGACGGTCGACGGTCCGGGCCGCCCGGACACGGTCGCGATCGAGACGTTCGGGGTCTACTCGAAGTTCGGCGCGGAGGGCGTGCAGACGATGATCGCTCCTGACGGGACGACCGTGGCACTCAAGATGCTCGACGGCTCGACGCGCGCGGGGCTCGTCGTCGCGCTCACCCTGCTCGCACGGGCGGGCGCTCTCTCGGCGGAGGCGGTCGACTCCTTCGCCCGCAGCCACCCGCTGCTGTCGATCCGGGGCGGCGGCGTCGAGGTGGGTCGCATCCGCGCGACCGTGTGACGCCGAGCCCGGCCGAGCCGCGTCGGATCATGGCAGGACGATCCGTCGCGGCGCGAGCCCGTCGGCGCACAGCCACGCCCGCGAGGCGCGCGTGCGTGCGAACGGCGGCAGCTCCCGCTCCCCGGTGAGCGCGCGCAGCTCGGTCGCGCACTCGGCGCCCACGACCAGCGGATGGCCGCCGCGCGCCTCCTGAAGGAGCGCCCACTGGCGCTGCCACGACTCCGGCTCCCCCGCGACGACGACCGGCGCGTCCGCGAGAGCGAGGCTCTCGAGAGAGGATCCCGGCGGGAGCTCGTCCAGGGCGAGGATCCGCACGCCGTCGCCCCATCCGTCGGCGAGCGCGGCGCAGCGTCGACGTGCCGCTTTCACGACCAGCGCGGTGACGGGAGCGCCCGGGCGCCAGGCGACGGGCGTGGCCGGCTCAGCGTCGTCGCGAGCTGCGCCGGGAGCGAGAGCGAACTGCACCTCCTGCCCGTCGAGGACCCCGCGCCCGGGCGGCCGCCGCGGGTCGAACGTCGTCGCGTCGCCGCCCGCCGCGGCGTGGTCGGCGCGCGACGCGAGCGCCAGGAGCGCCCGCCGCGGAAGGAGATCGATGATCCGCGCGACCGCGCCGGTGACGCGCGCGGTCGTCGCGACGACGGTCATCCGTCTCTCCCCCGCATCGCGCACGACGTTCTCGATGCGCTCGGCGATGGCGTGCGCGTAGTCGTGGGGGAATCGCGCGAGCAGAGCGTCGAGATCGTCGATGAGGAGCAGCCCGTCGACGGCGTGCTCGGCGCGCTCGACGGCATCCCAGGCTCCCTCCGCGTCGCGGGGGACGACGATGGCATCGGGGCGCTGCGCACGGACGAGACGCACGACGTTCGAGGTGCCGCTCCCCGATCCGCCGACGACGACGAGGCCGCGCTCGACACGAGGGCGGAGGGTCACCACCGGCTGGCGCTGCCGCTCCGGATCGTCGGCGATGCCGAGCACGACGGCGGAGGCATCCGGCTCGCGGCCGCGCACCGCGGCGAGGGGCAGCTCGGACGGCAGCGGCGGAAGCCACGGGCCCGGTGCGCGCGGCGCCCCCTCGGCGCCGATCGGCGCGAGCTCGCGCGGGGTGGTGAGCGCGATGCGCGTGAGCCGTGGCGCCGCGTCGGCCGCGCGGCGGATGTACGCGAGGCCGCGCCCGTCGGCGCCGCCCGGCAGCATCGCGGCGAGATCGGCGCCGATCACGCCGCGGCTCTCGGACGGCTCGGCGACACGCAGGGCGATGCGCAGGGGGCAGTTGGCGACCAGGGCATCGCGGAGCACACCCGTCGAGCGCTGCGTGCCCAGGATGAGATGCATGCCGAGCGCCCGGCCGCGTGCGGCGACGTCGGCGAAGACGGAGTGGAGGTCCGGGTGCTCCTGCAGCATGGCCGCGAACTCGTCGACGACGATCACGAGGCGGGGCAGCCCGACGCCGGGCGCGCCGACATCGCGCGCCCCGCACGCAGCGAGCCGGGACTCGCGCCGGCGCACCTCGGCGCGCAGGCTCTCGACCGCTCGCCGCGATGCCGCCCCATCGAGATCGGTGATGACCCCGGTCACGTGCGGCAGCTCGGAGAGCGCATCGAACGCGGTTCCGCCCTTGAAGTCCGCGAGGAGGAACACCACGCGGTCGGCGGTGTAGGTCCTCGCGAGCGAGGCGACCCACGTGACGAGCAGCTCGCTCTTGCCCGCTCCCGTCGTCCCCACGACGACCGCGTGCGGGCCGTCGGCGACGATGTCGATCACGGCCGGCTCGCCGTCCGCCCGCCCCACGACCGCCGGCAGACCCGCGCGATCCCCGGACGCGACGGGCTCGAGCTCGCCGAGGGTCAGCGCGGCATCGGGCCCGCCGCGGCCGCCGCGCTCGGCTCCGCGGCCCGCGAGCCCCTCGGCCACGGCCTGCGCCTGCGCGCGGGAGACGGCCTCGAGGGCGACGTCCTCCTCGTGCGTGCCGCGGATGAGCCGCCCCTGCAGGCCCTCGCCGACGTCGAGGACCGCCCCGCAGGCCTCGGGCGGAGCGGCATCCGGCGCGCGGACCGCGATCACGATGTCCGCGTCCGGTGGCGGTCCCTCGCCGGAGAGCGCCAGACGCCGCGGCGCTGAGGTCTGCCGATGCGGCAGCGCGTCCATCCACTCCTCCCCGGGAGGAGCCGCCGCGACGCCGAGAGCCTCGGGAGCCACCCGCAGGCAGACCTGGAGCGCGAGGGCGCGCGCCACCGCCTGGGCCACGACCGGCGCTCCCCGCACGCACACGCCTTCGCCCGGTGCGATGGAGATCGGGGCATCGGGAAGGACCCCCGCCCGCCGGCGCAGGGCGTCTGCGCGCTCGCCCTCGCCGCCCGACACCCGGACGCGACTCGATGCTTCCCCGCGGCCGACCACGAGTTCGTCGGATGAGGCGCGCCACACCGCGCGCTCGTCGGCGAGCAGCGCGCCGAGATCGACGAGCCGGCGGTTCAGCTCGACCCGCTCGCGATCGTGGCGCTGCTCGATCTCGCGCTCGATGCGCGCACACGCCTCGGCGTAGGCGGCGTCGGCGCGCCGACGCTCCCGTCGGGAGCTGCGTCGCGCGTCGACCGCGGCGGCGACGGCCATGAGCGGGCCGAGGGCGGCGAAGCAGAGAGACAGCAGCGACCCCGTGACGAACCACATGGCGACGCCGCCGACGACGGGCACGAGCGCCGCGAACAGCGGCCAGCGTGCGGGCCGCGGCGGCGGGGCGGGCGACGGCAGAGAGAGCGGCTCGTCGATGCGCGCCGCGAGGGGACTCGTCATGCTCCCATGTCACCGCGGATGACGAGTCGGATGGCCGGCGACTGCTCCCCTGTGGACAGGCGCGCCGGGCGCGCTGGCCTGTGCACGCGGCGCGGGCCGCGCTGTGGTGCCCGGAATCGGATGGCCGGGGCTCCTGTGCGCGTGTCTGTCCCAGGAGTGCTCACCCGCCCCGCCGATCCGAATCCGGTGACGCTCGCGCGCGAGGGCCGATCCGGCGTGGGCTGATCCGGCGCGAGGGCCTGTGCCCGCGGCGCGGACCGGCCCGCGCCGGCGTCAGGACGCGCTACGCGGCCGGGCCCGCCGTCTCGGACGAGTCCGGGCCCGCCGTCTCGGACGAGTCCGGGTCCGCGTCCGGTCCCGGGGCTTCATCCGCCCGCGAGGCCGCTGCCGTCCCGGCGGCGTCGACGGTCGGCAGCTGCGCGGTCGCGGCGTCATCGGCGGACGCCGGGGCCAGAGCGCCGGGCTCGGTGACGTCGACGACGATGATCGAGATGTTGTCGCGCCCGCCGTTCTCGAGCGCCGCGGCGAGCATGGCCTCGATCGCGGCGGCGGGGTCGGGGTTCTGCCGGAGGAAATGGAGGATGCCGTAGTCGGTGAGCTCCTTGGTGAGCCCGTCCGAGCAGATCACGAAGCGGTCGCCCGCGCGCACGTCGAGCCGCACGTAGTCGGGGATCACGCTCTCGCTCGGCCCCACGGCGCGCGTGATGACGTTGCCGTACGGGTGGTTCTCGGCCTCCTCGGGGCTGAGCCGACCCGAGGCGACGAGCTCCTGCACGAGCGAGTGGTCGACCGTGATCTGGGCGATCGCGTCATCGCGGTCGAGGTAGACGCGCGAGTCGCCGATGTTCAGGACGATCCAGGCGTCCTCCTCGCCGTCCGCGTGGAGGTAGATGCCGGTGACCGTCGTGCCGGTGCCCTCGTCGGTCGTCTCGGGGTGATCGCCGATGTCGCCGACGGCGCGCTGGAGAGCCTCCTCGATCGCCTCGGGAGTGATGTCGCCGTGCTCGACCACGCGCTGCAGCTGCGCGATCGTGCTGGCGCTCGCGATCTCGCCGCCGATGTGGCCGCCCATGCCGTCGGCCACGACGAAGAGCGGGAACTGCGCGAGCACCGCGTCCTGGTTGATCTCGCGCTTGCGACCGCGGTCCGTCACGGCCGCCCACGAGACGGTGACGTCGCCTCCGGATCGTCGCACGATCGTCGACTGCGTCGTCACGGGTGCGTCTGGCACGGATCGGCCTCCGGGTGTCGTGGAGCGCTCGTGCGAGCGAGCGCGGGTCATCACATCTTAGTCGAGCCGTGCGACCCGGCTGCGTCGGCCGCACGGCGGAGGGCCCGCACCGGTGCCGGTGCGGGCCCTCCGCGGCGTCGTCAGCGCGTCACGGCTGCGCGGGAGGCGCGGGCGGGGCCGGCGGACGGTCGTCTCCCGCCGGCGGGGAAGGCGGCGTGGTACCGCCGGGAGGCGGCGGGTACGCTCCGGGCGCGTCGCCCGCGGGCGGGAACGCGCCGGTCGCGTCGGCCGGCGGCGGGTAGGCACCCGGAGCGGGCGGCGGCGGGTACGCGCCGGGCTGACCGGCCGCGGGCTGGCCGTAGGCCGGGGCGGCCTGGCCATAGCCGGGCGCGGCAGCCGGCTGGGTCGGCACGCCGTCCCACACGGTGCGGTCGCCGAGGAATCCGTTGCCGGCCCACGAGGCGGGCGCGACGTTGGGGTTCCAGCGCGACTTGTCGAAGGCGTTGATGCCGAGCCACACGAGCGACAGGAACACGTAGAGGACGACCCACGCGCCCTCCTTCTGGAGCTTGAGCCCGACGCGGTAGGCCGCCATCGCGGACAGGACCGCGATAGCGAGGCTGAAGACATACCCGATACCGATCCAGCTCAGCAGCAGCGCGCCGCCGAGGCCGTACAGGACGAGCCAGGGGCTGAGGTCGCCGAGCTTGAAGAACACCATCATGTTGTAGACCGGCACCCAGGCGCGCCAGCGCCCCTGCACGCCCGCCTTGTCGAAGATCTTCATCAGGAACCACGAGCCCAGGACGTAGAAGACAACGCCGATCAGGAGTCCGAAGAAGGCGAAGAGTCCCGCGAGCGCGAGAATCGCGCTGCTGTCGGGACCGTACACGTCGTCATACATGGAAGTTCCCCTCTATCTGCAGCTGCCGTCAGCCGCAGCTCACACGATGCCAGAAGCGCGGTATCCCCCGCTACTCCCGCGCGAAGAGCAGCACCTCGCGCGAGCTCTCCCCCGGCCGCAGGTCCAGACCGGCATCCGCCGCCCACGCGAGGAGCCCATCCGCCGTCCGCCACGTCGGACGCGACTCCGCGAGGGCGCGCACGAACAGGCCCTTCGCCTTCTTGTTGAAGTGGTTGAGGGCGCGCACCGCTCCGTCCGCGCCCTCGGCGACGACGGACACGTAGACCGACGCGACGTCGTCGGGCACCGGGCCGAGGTCGACATACGCCTTCGAGCGCAGGTCGACGACGAGTCCGTCGGCCGCCTCCCGCAGCGCCTCCCCCGTCGGACCCGCCCAGTGGCGGCGGAGCGCGGGAACGCCCGGCAGCGAGGTGCCCGCGGCCAGCCGATACGCGGGCACGAGGTCGCCCGCGCCGACCGGGCCGAACGGCGCCGTCTGGATGAGCGCGTGCCGTGCGAGCCAGCCGCGCGCGGCAGCCGACAGCGACGCCGCGTCGAGCGCGTCGAACAGCACGCCCGTGTAGCGGTCCATGGCGGGCATCGTCGGCGCCGTCAGCAGCGCGGCGTTGTGCGCGATCTCGCCGCGCTGGCGCTCGCTGAGCTTCAGCACGCGCGCCGCGCGGTCGGCGTCGGCCGAGAGCGCGACGAGGGCCTCGGCGACGTCCTCGCGGTGGCGCCGCAGCGAGGGCAGACGCAGGCCGCCGAGGTCGATCGGGGGCCGGTCGCCGCCGGGCCGCTTGGTCTCGGACGGGGGAAGGAGGAGGAGCACGGATGGTCCCTTCCGCACGGATGGTGCGCAGACGAAAGCGCCAGGGCGGAGGATCCGAGGATCCTCCGCCCTGGCGGGAAGGTGAGCTGCGTCAGTCGACGAGCTGGGCGTGGCCGGCGACGATGGTGAGCACGTCGCCCTCCATCGACACGAACCCGTCGCGGGCGTCCGCGACGATCTTCGTGCCATCCGCCTGCGTGATGCGGACCTGCCCCTGAGAGAGGATCGACAGCACGGGCTCGTGCCCCTGCATGAAGCCGATCTCACCCTCGGTGGTCTTGGCGACCACGAGGCTCGCCTCGCCCGTCCAGACCTCCGCCTCAGCGGAGACGAGGGTGACGTTGAGCGCCATGATCAGGCGTTCTCCTTCTGGATCTTCGCCCACTGCGCCTCGACGTCGCTGATGCCGCCGACGTTGAAGAACGCCTGCTCCGCGACGTGGTCGAACTCGCCCTTGACGATCGCGTCGAACGACTCGATCGTCTCCTTGAGCGGAACGGTCGAGCCCTCGACACCCGTGAACTTCTTCGCCATGTAGGTGTTCTGCGAGAGGAACTGCTGGATGCGGCGTGCGCGCGACACGACGATCTTGTCCTCTTCCGAGAGCTCGTCGACACCGAGGATCGCGATGATCTCCTGCAGCTCCTTGTTCTTCTGGAGGATCTGCTTGACCGACGTCGCGACGCGGTAGTGGTCCGCGCCGAGGTAGCGCGGGTCCATGATGCGGCTCGTCGAGGTCAGCGGGTCGATCGCGGGGTACAGACCCTTCGACGCGATCTCACGCGAGAGCTCGGTCGTCGCGTCGAGGTGCGCGAACGTCGTGGCGGGAGCCGGGTCGGTGTAGTCGTCGGCTGGCACGTAGATCGCCTGCATCGAGGTGATCGAGTGACCGCGCGTCGAGGTGATGCGCTCCTGGAGCACACCCATCTCGTCGGCGAGGTTGGGCTGGTAGCCCACGGCCGAGGGCATGCGGCCCAGAAGGGTCGACACCTCGGAGCCCGCCTGCGTGAAGCGGAAGATGTTGTCGATGAAGAGGAGCACGTCCTGCTTCTGCACGTCGCGGAAGTACTCCGCCATCGTCAGAGCCGACAGGGCGACGCGCAGACGCGTCCCCGGCGGCTCGTCCATCTGGCCGAAGACGAGCGCGGTCTTGTCGAAGACGCCCGCGTCCTCCATCTCGTGGATGAGGTCGTTGCCCTCACGCGTGCGCTCGCCGACGCCCGCGAACACCGACACACCGCCGTGGTCCTGCGCGACGCGCTGGATCATCTCCTGGATGAGGACGGTCTTGCCGACGCCCGCACCGCCGAAGAGGCCGATCTTCCCACCCTGCACGTAGGGGGTGAGGAGGTCGATCGACTTGATGCCGGTCTCGAACATCTGCGTCTTCGACTCGAGCTGGTCGAAGTTCGGCGCCTTGCGGTGGATCGGCCAGCGCTCCGCGACCTCGAACGTCTCGCCCTCGCCGAGGTTGAGGACGTCGCCGGTCACGTTGAAGACCTTGCCCTTGGTGATGTCGCCGACGGGCACCGAGATGGCCTCGCCGGTGTCGCGCACCTCCTGGCCGCGGACCATGCCGTCCGTCGGCTTCAGCGAGATGGCGCGGATCATGTCGTCGCCGAGGTGCTGCGCGACCTCGAGCGTGATCTCGGTCGACTCCTCGCCGATCGTGATCGTCGTCTTCAGCGCGTTGTAGACGTCGGGGATGGCGTCGTGCGGGAACTCGATGTCGACGACGGGGCCCGTGACGCGTGCGACGCGCCCGACCACCGCAGTGGTCTCAGCCGTGGCGTTGGCAGTCATACTTTCGTCTCTTTCCTGGTGGGTCTGCAGCTCAGGACGCCAGCGCGTCGGCGCCGCCGACGATCTCGGCGATCTGCTGAGTGATCTCTGCCTGTCGCGCGTTGTTGCGCAGGCGCGTGTAGTCGGTGATCAGCTTGTCGGCGTTGTCGCTCGCCGACTTCATCGCCTTCTGCGTCGCGGCCTGCTTGGCGGCCGCCGACTGCAGGAGCGCGTTGAAGATGCGGCTCTGGATGTACACCGGCAGCAGGCGGTCGAGCACCTGCGTGGGCTCCGGCTCGAACTCGTAGAGCGGGTAGACGTCGGCCGGGGCCGTGTCATCCGCGTCGACGACCTCGAGCGGGAGCAGGCGCACCGACTCCGGCGTCTGCGTCATCATGCTGACGAAGCGGTTGTACACGACGTGGATCTCGTCCACGCCGCCCTCGCTCGCGTCGAGCTCGTACGCCTCGATGAGTGCCTGGGCGATCTCCTCGGCCGTGTCGAAGTGGGGCGTGTCGGCGTCGCCGACCCACTCCGCCTTCGCCGCGACACGACGGAACTGGAAGTAGCCCACCGCCTTGCGTCCGAAGAGGTAGAAGTCGATCTCCTTGCCCTCGGACTTCAGCAGCTCCGCCAGCTCCAGGCCCTCGCGGATCACCTGCGAGTTGAACGCGCCCGCGAGGCCGCGGTCCGCGCTGATGATGACGACCGCCGAACGCCGCACCGTCTCCGGCTCGCGCGTGAGCGGGTGGTCGATCGACGTGTGCGTGGCCACTGCCGAGACCGCTCGCGTCACCGCGCGGGCGAAGGGCGATGACGCGCGCACGCGCGCCATCGCCTTCTGGATGCGCGAAGCCGCGATGAGCTCCATCGCCTTCGTGATCTTCTTGGTCGTCTGAGCAGAAGAGATCTTCTGCTTGTACTCCCTGAGTTGTGCGCCCATGATGCGTCTTCTCCGGAAGGCGTTACGCCTTGCGGCCCTTGACGATCCGCTCCTGGTTCACGTCCTCGGCGGCGGCCGGCGCGAACTCCTCGCGTCCTGCGTCCGTGAGGTGCTTGCCGTCGCCCTGCTTGAACTCGAGCACGAACTTGTCGACCTGCTTCTCGAGCTCGGCCACCGTGTCGTCCTCGAGCTTGCCCGAGTCGCGCAGCGTGTCGAGGATCGACGTGTTGCGGCGGAGGTAGTCGAGCAGCTCGCGCTCGAAGCGGAGGACGTCCTCCACCTCGATCGTGTCGAGCTTGCCGTTCGTTCCGGCCCAGATCGAGACGACCTGCTCCTCGACGGGGTACGGGGTGTACTGCGGCTGCTTGAGCAGCTCGGTCAGACGCGCACCGCGCGCGAGCTGACGGCGCGACGCCGCGTCGAGGTCGCTCGCGAACATCGCGAAGGCCTCGAGCGAGCGGTACTGCGCGAGCTCGAGCTTGAGCGTGCCGGAGACCTTCTTGATGTGCTTCAGCTGCGCGTCGCCGCCGACTCGCGAGACCGAGATGCCCACGTCGACCGCAGGACGCTGGTTCGCGTTGAAGAGGTCGGACTGGAGGAAGATCTGGCCGTCGGTGATCGAGATCACGTTGGTCGGGATGTACGCCGAGACGTCGTTCGCCTTCGTCTCGATGATCGGCAGACCCGTCATCGAGCCGGCGCCGAGCTCGTCGGAGAGCTTCGCGCAGCGCTCGAGCAGACGCGAGTGCAGGTAGAAGACGTCACCGGGGTACGCCTCGCGCCCCGGCGGACGACGCAGCAGGAGCGACACGGCGCGGTAGGCCTCGGCCTGCTTCGACAGGTCGTCGAACACGATGAGGACGTGCTTGCCCTGGTACATCCAGTGCTGGCCGATGGCCGAGCCGGTGTAGGGGGCGAGGTACTTGAAGCCCGCCGGGTCCGAGGCGGGAGCCGCGACGATCGTCGTGTACTCCATGGCGCCGGCGTCCTCGAGGGCGCCCTTCACCGAGGCGATGGTCGAGCCCTTCTGGCCGATCGCGACGTAGATGCAGCGGACCTGCTTGGTCGGGTCGCCCGACTCCCAGTTCGCCTTCTGGTTGATGATCGTGTCGATCGCGATCGCGGTCTTGCCCGTCTGGCGGTCGCCGATGATGAGCTGACGCTGGCCGCGGCCGACCGGGATCATGGCGTCGATGGCCTTGATGCCCGTCTGCATCGGCTCGTGGACGCTCTTGCGCTGCATGACGCCGGCGGCCTGGAGCTCGAGCGCGCGGCGTCCCTCGACGCCGGTGATCTCGCCGAGGCCGTCGATCGGGTTGCCGAGCGGGTCGACGACGCGGCCGAGGTAGCCCTCGCCGACGGGGACCGAGAGGACCTCGCCCGTGCGGGTGACCGTCTGGCCCTCTTCGATGCCGGTGAACTCGCCGAGGACGACGACGCCGATCTCGTGCTCGTCGAGGTTCTGGGCCAGGCCCAGCGTGCCGTCCGCGAAGCGGACGAGCTCGTTCGCCATGACGCCCGGGAGGCCCTCGACGTGGGCGATGCCGTCTGCCGCGTCGGTGACCGTGCCGACCTCGTTCGCCGCGGAACCGGTGGGCTCGTAGGCGGCGACGAAGTCCTTCAGCGCGTCACGGATGACGTCGGGGCTGATGGTGATGTCTGCCATTGTCTTCCTTAGTGTTGTGGGGCCGATGGCGACCCCTGAGCCGTCCGCCGGGGCGGGAGAGCTTTCAGCCTGCGAGCCTCTGCCGGAGATCGGCGAGGCGGGACGAGATGCTGCCGTCGATGACGTCGTCGGCGACCTGGATGCGGATGCCGCCGACGACCGTCGGGTCGATCACCGGGTTCAGCGCGACCGCGCCTCCGTACTGCTTCGACAGCGCGGCGGCGAGACGCTCGCTCTGCGCGGCCGAGAGCGGCACGGCGGTGTAGACGGTCGCGACCGTGCGGCCGCGCTGGGCGGCGGCGATCTTCATGGCGCGCGAGAGGATCGCGCGCACGCGACGGTTCCGCGGCTGCTGCACGAGCGACGAGACGATGAGCGTCGTGCCCTCGCTGGCGCGTCCCTGGAGGAGGGAGGCGATGAGCTCCCCCTTCTTGGCGTCGTCGCCGAGCCGGCTGCCGAGCGCGAGCTCGAGCTCCGGGTTCGCCGAGACGATGCGGGCGACCTGGAAGAGCTCGGCCTCGACGTCGCTCTGCTCGGCCTTGGCGGCCGCGCGGATGGCGAGCTCCTCGAGACCGAGGACGAGGTCGTCGCCCGACGACCAGCGCTGCGCGACGGTCTGCTGGAGCAGACCCTGGGCGGCCGGCGACAGCGACCCGAAGGCCCTGGCGACGAGCGCGCCGCGCGCCTCGGGGGTCGCCGCGCGATCTGCGAGCGCGCCGCTCAGCGCGGACGAGCCGGCGACGGCACGCGACGCGGCGAACAGCTCGCGCGCCGTGTCGAGGTCGACCTGCGCCGCGTCGAGCGCTTCCGCGCCGACCGCGAGCGCCTGAGTGGTCGCGCTGCCCATTACTTCGCCGCCTTCTCGGATGCCTCGAGGTCGGCGAGGAAGCGGTCGACCACGGCCTGGGCCTTCTGGTCCTCCGTGAGGGTCTCGCCGATGACGCCCGAAGCGAGGTCGAGGGCGAGCGTGCCCACCTCGCCGCGGAGCGACACGAGCGCCGCCTGGCGCTCGGCTTCGATCTGCGCGTGCGCGGTTGCCTGGATGCGCTCGGCCTCGGCCACCGCGGTGTCCTTGGCCTCGGCGACGATCTTCTTGCCGTCCTCGCGGGCGGCCTCGCGGATGTCGCCGGCTTCCTTGCGGGCCTCGGCGAGCTGCTTGGTGTACTCCTCGAGGGCGGCCTCGGCCTGCTTCTGGGCCTCGTCCGCCTTCGCGATGTTGCCCTCGATGGCGGCAGAGCGCTCGTCGAGCATCTTCGTCAGGCGCGGGATGGCGACGAAGATCACCACCGCGAGGATGATGATGAAGCACACCGCGGACCAGACGATGTCGTACATCGCCGGGAGGAGCGGGTTGTGCTCGGCTTCCTCGGCGGCGACAGTGACAAGAGCGTTCAGCATCCTGCCTCCTTAAATGTCTGGCGAGGGATCAGTTGTAGCCGAAGATGAAGCCGGTGGCGATGCCGATGAAGGCGAGGGCCTCGGTGAAGGCGATACCGATCCACATCAGCGTCTGGAGGCGGCCGGCGAGCTCAGGCTGGCGGGCGGTCGACTCGATCGTCTTGCCGACGACGATGCCCACGCCGATCGCGGGGCCGATGGCGGCGAGGCCGTAGCCGACCGTCGCGATCGAACCGTTGACCTCGGCCAGAATCGTGGTAGCGTCCACGGGTTTTTCCTTTCGGTAAGGCGGATGACCGTGTGGTCGTCCGTCAGTGCTCTTCCGCAACCGCGAGCTGGATGTAGACCGCGGTGAGGATCGTGAAGACGTAGGCCTGGAGCACGGCGACCAGGACCTCGAACAGGGTGAAGGCGAAGCCGAACGCGAGCGTTCCCACGCTCAGCAGCGACCACCATCCGCCCATCGAGATGAGGAAGAACTGCGTCGCCGAGAAGAACAGCACGAGCATGAGGTGCCCGACGATCATGTTCATCAGAAGTCGCAGCGTCAGCGTGACGGGACGGATGATGAACGTCGAGAGGAACTCGAGCGGCGTGACGATGATGTAGAGGAACGGCGGGACCCCGGGCGGGAAGAGCGCGTTCCGGAAGAACCCGGCCGGGCTCTTCTTGATGCCCGCGTAGATGAAGGCCACGTACGCGACCACCGCGAGCAGCAGCGGGACCGCGATGACGCTCGTGCCGGCGATGTTGATGCCGGGGATGATGCCCGTCAGGTTCATGAACAGGATCATGAAGAACATCGTCATGAGCAGCGGCAGGAAGCGGTCGCCGTCCTTGCGCCCGAGGATGTTGTGCGCGAAGGTGTCGCGCACGAACAGCATGCCCATCTCGACGATGCTCTGGAAGCGGCCGGGGACCACGGTCATCCGGCGCGTGCCGAGCACGAGGATGAGGACGAGCACCGCGGTGGCGAGGAACTGCGCGAGGTTGATGCGCGTGATCTCGAACGGCGTGCCGACGAAGAGCAGCCCCTCGGGGAAGAAGTCCGCGATCGACGGCGGGTGGAATTCCTCGCCGTCAGCGATCTTGGCGATGAGGTTCGCTGCCTGAGTCAACCTGTGGCTCCAGCTTCTCGCGCGGAGCAGTGCCCAGCACGGTGAATTGTCATGAGAGAGCGGGTCTGCGGGGCCTCGTCGCGTTCATCGCGCCGCACACCGGCCGCAGGTGAGTCCAGCCTATCAAAGGTCGAACCCAGGTTTTGACGCTCTGTAGAAATCCGGGCGGGCGCCCGTCAGCGCGCGTCGGCGTCGGGGGCGTCCTCCCCCGGCAGCGCGACGTCGGACACGTGCGGGATGCGCATGGTCCGCACGACGATGACGTCGACGACGAGCGACGCGACGACGCTCGCGACGATCGCGACGAAGAACACGACCGGCTCGAGCCACGGCTGCCCGCGCAGGAGGAAGAGCGCGCCGATGAAGACGATGAGCTTGAGGAACCATCCGCCCAGGACGATGCCGAAGAAGATCTGCACGTAGAGGGGGTCGCCGAACCAGCGGTTCGCCACGAGTACGCTCACGCTCGTCAGGATGAGGAACACCGCGGCCACGAGGGCGCCCGCGAGCGCCGACCACAGCCCGTCCGCCCCCGCGACGAGGAAGCCGATCGCTCCTCCGACGATCGCGATGACGAGCGTCGCGATGACGCTCCACCGGATGGCCGCGCGCAGGACGGGCGTGCTCGAGACGGGAGAGGGCGACATCAGGCCTCCTGTGGGGTCGGTGCGCCGGCGGGGGTGTCCGCGCCGTCGCCGCGCGGCGCGCGGCGCGAGGGGGTGAGCGTGACGACGAGGCACGCGATGATGCCGACGCCGCCGAACGCGATGCCGATCCACCAGTCGCCGGGCCATCCGTTCTGCGTCGCGATGTACATGAGCAGCACCGCGAGCGAGCAGATCGAGGTCCACGCGTAGAAGATGAGGGTCGAGTCGCGGTCGCTGTGGCCCATGTCGAGCATCCGGTGGTGCAGGTGCTTGCGATCGGGCGAGAACGGCGACTTGCCCGCGCCCATGCGGCGGATGACGGCGAGGCCGAAGTCGGCCAGCGGGAGCGCGACGACGATGATCGGCAGGATGATCGGGATGAACGCTCCGAGCAGCTGCGAGTCGAAGTCCTCGCGCCCGACGATCGACGGAGGCAGCTGACCCGTGATCGCGACCGCGCTCGTGGCCATGAGCAGGCCCAGCACGAGCGCGCCGGAGTCGCCCATGAAGAGCTTCGCGGGGCTCCAGTTCAGCGGCAGGAAGCCGATGCAGGCGCCGATGAGGACCGCAGCGATGAAGGTCGCGAAGTTGAAGTAGCTCGTCGCGCCGATGTCGCGGATGAGCAGATACGAGTACACGAAGAACACGGCGTTGGAGATGAGGCAGACGCCGGCGACGAGCCCGTCGAGGCCGTCGATGAAGTTCACGGCGTTCATGGCGATGACGATCGAGAGGATCGTGACGCCGATGCTGAACCAGCTCCCCCACACCGTGATGCCGCCGAACGGGAGGAAGAAGATCTGCAGCTGGCCGCCCACGGCGATGATGCCCGCCGCGAGGAACTGCGCCGCGAGCTTGATCATCCAGTCGAGGTCCCACAGATCGTCGGCGACGCCGACGAGCATGATGAGCGTCACGGCGGCGAGGATCGACCACACGCGCTGCGGCTCGTCCCAGAAGATCCCGAAGTACGGGTTCGCCGCCGAGACCGCGAACGCGGTCGCGATGCCCAGGAACATCGCCACGCCGCCCAGCCGGGGCGTGGGCGTCTTGTGCACGTCGCGCTCGCGGATGCCGGGGTACAGCTTGTACCGCATCGCGAGCTTCCACACCGTCCACGAGAGGCCGTAGGTGACCGCGGCCGTCAGGACGATGATGAAGACGTACTGTCTCACGGGCCGCTCGCTGCCTCGGGCTCGGCCTCGGTCTCGGGGTCGGGCTCGAGGAGGTCGCCGAGCACATCGCGCAGCTCCGCGCGCGTGACGGCGCCGTCGCGCAGCACGCGGACGACCGGGTCGGCGACTCCGCCCACGAGCGACGTCGCGTCGATGATCGTCGACGCGATGCCCGTCGCGGAGGCGCCCGCGTCGAGGTAGACCGCGACGCTCTCGCCGAGCATGCCGATCGCGGAGTCGATCGTCACGGCGGCGGGGCGCCCCGTGAGGTTCGCGCTCGAGACGGCGAGCGGACCGGTCTCGGTCAGCAGCTCCAGGGTGAGCCGGTGGTCGGGCATGCGCACCGCCACGGTGCCGTGCGTCTCGCCGAGGTCCCAGCTGAGGGACGGCTGGGCGGGGAGCACGATCGTGAGGCCGCCGGGCCAGAAGCGCGAGACGAGGCGCTGGACGGCCCCGGGCACCTCCTCGACGAGAGCGCGCATCGCGTCCTCGCCCGCCACGAGCACGGGCGGCGGCTGCTGGCGCCCCCTCCCCTTCGCGTCGAGCAGACGCTGCACGGCCTCGGGGCTGAACGCGTCGGCCGCGACGCCGTACACGGTGTCGGTCGGGAGGACGACGAGCTCGCCGCGGGCGATCGCCTGACGGGCCTGGCGCATGCCGGGGAGGAGCTGCGTCTCGTCGCGCAGATCGAAGAGGGGGGACATAGCGGGTCAAGTCTACGGCGACGCCGCTGGGAACGCCGGTCGCGACGCCGCGGCGGCGCCCGAACGGGTGCGGCAGGCGGTCAGCCGCGGATGGCCGTGGTCGCGCGGTCGCGCATCGTGAGATCCGGATGGGTCGCGGCTCCGCGCCATCCGTCGGCCGTGAGGAGATCGCGGATGGGCGCGCCCTGCCACTCGCCGTGCTCGATGACGAGGACTCCGCCGGGGCGCAGGAGACGCGCGGCCGTCCGGCTCAGGACCCGCACGACGTCGAGGCCGTCCGGCCCGCCGTAGAGCGCCGCGGCCGGGTCGTGCAGACGCACCTCCGGGTCGCGCGGGATGGCGTCGTCGGGGACGTACGGCGGATTGGACGCGACGACCGCGACGGTGCCGTCGAGCTCGGGGAGCGCGTCGGCGAGGTCGCCGAGGACGATGCGGAGGTTCTCGGCGCCGATCCGCTCGGCGTTGCGCAGGGTCCACGCGTGCGCGTCGGGCGACTTCTCCACGGCGTGCACGCGCGCGTGCGGCACCTCGGTCGCGAGCGCGAGCGCGATGGCGCCGCTGCCCGTGCCGAGGTCGACGGCGACGGGCTCGGGCGACGGGTCGGCACGGAGCGCGTCGATCGCCAGCTGGGCCACCATCTCGGTCTCGGGGCGGGGGACGAACACCCCGGGGCCGACCGCGAGGTCGAGGTGCCGGAAGTGCGCGACGCCCGTGATGTGCTGCAGCGGCACGCGCGCGGCGCGGCGCTCGACGAGGGCCTCGAACGCCGCCGCGTGCTCGGGGGCGAGGGCGTCGCCGCGGATGACGGCGGCCTGCACTCCCCCGCGGCTCTCGCCGCGCACGTGCGCGAGCAGGAGCTCGGCGTCGACGTCGGGGTCGGGCACCCCCGCGTCGGCGAGGATCCGGGCGGCCTCCGACAGAGCGGAGCGGACGGAGGCGGCGGCGGGCCGAGGGGCGGGGAGCGTCATGGCTCGTCCAGTCTACGGACGGCGTAACTCGGTTACGCCGTCGCGCGGCGCCCCGGGCGTTGTGCCCTAATGTGAAGCCGATCGCAGGATCTCCTCCGCAGAAAGGCCGTCATGACCGGTATCCACGCAGACGTCACCACCGCGTTCGGCAACACCCCGCTCGTCCGCCTCAACCGCGTCGTCGAGGGCGCGGGCGCCGAGGTGTACGCCAAGCTCGAGTACTTCAACCCCGGTTCGAGCGTCAAGGACCGCCTCGGCATCGCGATCATCAACGCGGCGGAGGAGTCGGGCGAGCTCAAGCCCGGCGGCACGATCGTCGAGGCGACGAGCGGCAACACGGGCATCGCCCTCTCGCTCGTCGGCGCCGCCCGCGGCTACAAGGTCATCCTGACGATGCCGGCCTCGATGTCGAAGGAGCGCCGCGTGCTCCTCAAGGCCTTCGGCGCCGAGCTCGTGCTCACCGACCCCGCCGGCGGCATGAAGGCCGCCGTCGCGGAGGCCGAGCGCATCGCGTCCGAGACGCCCGGCGCCATCCTCGCGAAGCAGTTCGCGAACGAGGCGAACCCCGCCATCCACCGCAAGACCACGGCCGAGGAGATCTGGCGCGACACCGACGGCCAGGTCGACATCTTCGTCGCCGGCATCGGCACGGGCGGCACGATCACGGGCGTCGGGCAGGTGCTCAAGGAGCGCAACCCCGATGTGAAGGTCGTCGCGGTCGAGCCGAGCGCCTCGCCGCTGCTGTCGCAGGGCACCCCCGGCCCGGCGAAGATCCAGGGCATCGGCCCGAACTTCGTGCCCCCGATCCTCGACACCGAGGTGTTCGACGAGGTCGTCACGGTCGAGTTCGACGACGCGATCGCCACCTCGCGCGCGCTCGCCGCGAACGAGGGCCTGCTCGTCGGCATCTCGTCGGGCGCGGCCGCCTGGGCCGCGATCGAGGTCGCCAAGCGCCCCGAGAACGCCGGCAAGAAGATCGTCGTGATCATCCCCGACACGGGCGAGCGCTACCTCTCGACGGCCCTGTTCGAGGACCTGCGCGAGGACTGACCGCCCGATGTCCTTCTGGAGTCGCGTCCGCGAGGATCTCGATGCCGCCCGGCGTCGGGATCCCGCGGCGCGTTCCGCGCTCGAGATCGCCCTCCTCTACCCCGGCCTCCACGCCATCTGGGCGCATCGTCTCTGGCATGCCCTGTGGATCCGGGGCCTCCGGTTCGTCGCGCGCGCGGGGTCGCAGCTCACGCGCTGGCTGACCGGCATCGAGATCCATCCCGGCGCCGTGATCGGCCGCCGGTTCTTCATCGACCACGGCATGGGCGTCGTGATCGGCGAGACCGCCGAGATCGGCGACGACGTCATGCTCTACCACGGCGTCACGCTCGGCGGCCGCACCCACGACGGCGGCAAGCGCCACCCCACGCTGGGCGACGGCGTCGCCGTCGGTGCGGGAGCCAAGGTCCTCGGACCCGTCGTGATCGGCGACCGCTCGATGATCGGCGCGAACGCCGTGGTCACCCGCAGCGCTCCGGCCGACACGGTTCTCGTCGGCATCCCCGCGAAGGCGCGGGCCCGCCGGTCCGGCGAGGACGCGCGCCTCATCCTCATGGCGCCCGAGTACAGCATCTGACCGCTGCTCGACGCCTGTCTCCGCGAGGCGCCGCTCGCTCGCCGCGTTTCGCGGAACCAGCGGATGGCCGTCAGGCCGCGACCGGCGGGCGCGGCAGGGGCCCGCGCGCGGCCTCGAGCTGCGCTGCAAGGGCGATGATCGTGCCCTCGCCGCCTGGGCGTCCGACGAGCTGCACGCTCACGGGGCGCCCTGACGCGTCGGGCAGCAGCGGCACCGTGAGCGCGGGCAGCCCGCTCACGTTCACGAAGCTGGTGTGCGGCGCATAGGAGCACTGCTGCGCGAAGTTCCGCTCGGGATCGTCCTGGTCGTACCACCCCACGGGGCGCGGCGACTGCGCGAGCGCGGGCGTCAGGACGACGTCGAACGGCGCGAACGCCGCGATCGTCTCCCGCTCGAACACGGTCGCGGCGGCATACGCGGCCAGCACGCGCTCAGCCGCGAGCGCCCTCCCCTCGCGCACGAGCCACGCCGTGAGGGGCTCGAGGTCGAGGTCCAGGCGATCGTCGGCCACGGGGATCCGCGCAGCGGAGGCGCGCCAGATCGTCGTGAAGAGCTCGGGGTACCCGCGCGGCTGCCAGTCCGCGTCCGAGACATCGTGCCCCGCGGCTTCGAGGAGCGCGATCCCGCGGTCGAACGCCGCGCGCGCGGCGGCATCGAGGGCCGTGTCGGTCCATCCGTCCCACGGCGTGACGGTCGTGACGCCCACGCGGAGTCGGCCGGGGTCGCACCGGGCGGCCGCAGCGAACGGGCCGCGTCCGGGTGCGCGCGTCGCGTAGGTGTAGGGAGCGGATGCCGCGAGCGCGTCGAGCAGGAACGCCGCGTCCTCGACGGTGCGGGCGATCGGGCCGGCGACCGACAGCCCGCCCGGCGCATCGAGCCCTGATCCGATCGGCAGGCGGCCGCGCGACGGCTTGATCCCGACGACCCCCACGGTCGCGGCGGGGATGCGGATGGACCCGCCGCCGTCCGAGGCGGGAGCTGCGGGCAGCAGGCCGGCCGAGACCGCGACGGCTGCCCCGCCGCTCGACCCGCCGGCGCCCGTCGCCGGGTCCCACGGGTTCCGCGTGGGCGGGGCGACGCGCGACTCGGTGTAGCCGGTCATGCCGAACTCGGGGGTGCTGGTCTTCCCGAGGCTCACGGCTCCGAGCTCGTCGAGCGCGGCCGCGAGCGGGTCGGATGCCACGGGCACGTACGCGGCGAACGCTCGCGATCCGTAGCGGGTCGGCACTCCGGCGCGCGCGGTGAGGTCCTTGTCTGCGAGAGGCAGGCCCCACAGGGGACGCGTCGGGTCGGGCCGTCCGAGCCGATCCGCGGCCGCGAGGGCCCGCGCGGCCGTCACCTCGGTGAAGGCGCCGAGGCCGTCGTCGAGCCGGGCGATCCGGTCGAGGAAGTGCGTCGCGACGTCGCGGGGCGCGACCTCGCCGCGCTGGAGTGCCGCCGCGAGCTCGACGGCGCTCAGCTCGTGGATGTCCATCCGACCATCCTCCCGCACGATCGCCGCACCGCCTTCGTCCACGACGGTGATCGCCGCACCGCCTTCGTCCACGGCGGTGATCGCCCAGGTCGCACTTCGCGGCCCCCAACCGACGAATACGGCCGGAAATCGCGACCCCGACAGGGCGACACCCGCCCAGGTCGCACTTCGCGGCCCCCAACCGACGAATACGGCCGGAAACCGCGACCCCAACGGGGCGACCGCCCGCCCAGGTCGCACTTGGCGGCCCCCAACCGACCAATACGGACGGAAACCGCGACCCCAACGGGACGGCGCCCGCCCAACGGGGCGACGGATGGCATCAGCCGGCCGAGATCACTCCCCGAGCGACGCGAGGCGCTCGGCCTCGTCGGCCTCGATGCAGGACTGCACGACGGGCTCGAGCGCGCCGTCCATCACCTGGTCGAGGTTGTACGCCTTGTATCCCGTGCGGTGGTCCGCGATGCGGTTCTCGGGGAAGTTGTACGTGCGGATGCGCTCCGAGCGGTCCATGCCGCGGATCTGCGACTTGCGCGCATCGGCCGCGACGGCCGCGAGCTCCTCCTGCTGCTTCGCGAGCAGGCGCGCGCGGAGGACGCGCATGCCCGCCTCCCGGTTCTGCAGCTGCGACTTCTCGTTCTGCATCGACACGACGATGCCGGTCGGCACGTGCGTGATGCGCACCGCCGAGTCGGTCGTGTTGACCGACTGGCCGCCGGGTCCGGACGACCGGAAGACATCGATCTTCAGGTCGTTCGGGTCGATGTGGATCTCCTCGGGCTCGTCCACCTCGGGGAAGACGAGCACGCCGGTCGTCGAGGTGTGGATGCGTCCCTGCGACTCGGTCGCGGGCACGCGCTGCACGCGGTGCACGCCGCCCTCGTACTTGAGATGCGCCCACACGCCCTGCGCGGGGTCGTTCGAGGATCCCTTGATGGCGACCTGCACGTTCTTGTAGCCGCCGAGGTCGGACTCGTCGCGCTCGAGGAGCTCGGTCTTCCACCCCTTCGACGCCGCGTACTGCATGTACATGCGCAGGAGATCGGCCGCGAAGAGGGCGCTCTCGGCGCCGCCCTCGCCGGCCTTGATCTCCATGATCACGTCGCGCGCGTCATCCGGGTCGCGCGGGATGAGGAGACGCCGCAGCCGCTCCTGCGCCTGCGCGAGGTGCTCCTCGAGTGCCGGCACCTCCTCGGCGAAGGCGTCGTCCTCCTTCGCGAGCTCGCGAGCGGCCTCGAGGTCCTCCCCCGCGGCGATCCACTCCTCGTGCGCGCGCACGATGCGGCTGAGCTCGGCGTAGCGCCGGTTGACCCGCTTGGCGCGCGCCGCGTCGGCGTGCACGGCGGGGTCGGAGAGCTCCTCCTGCACCCGCCGGTGCTCGTCGATCAGCGCCTGGACGGACTCGAACACGCGTGCTCCCCCGCCCGCGTCAGCGGATGTCGTTCTCGTGGCCCGAGCCGCGGCCGCCCGTCGCCGGGATCGACTTCTGCATCTGCACGAGGAACTCGACGTTCGACTGCGTCTCCTTGAGCTTGTCGAGGATGACGCCGAGCGCGTGCTGCTGGTCGAGGCCCGCGAGGGCGCGACGCAGCTTCCACGTGATCTTCACCTCGTCGGGCGAAAGGAGCATCTCCTCACGGCGCGTGGACGACGCGTTGACGTCGACCGCCGGGAAGATCCGCTTGTCGGCGAGCTGACGCGAGAGGCGCAGCTCCATGTTGCCGGTGCCCTTGAACTCCTCGAAGATCACCTCGTCCATCTTCGATCCGGTCTCGACGAGCGCCGTGGCGAGGATGGTCAGCGAGCCGCCGTTCTCGATGTTGCGCGCGGCGCCGAAGAAGCGCTTGGGCGGGTAGAGCGCCGACGCGTCGACGCCGCCCGTGAGCACGCGGCCCGAGGTCGGGGCCGAGATGTTGTACGCGCGTCCGAGGCGCGTGATCGAGTCGAGCAGCACGACGACGTCGCGGCCCAGCTCGACGAGGCGCTTCGCCCGCTCGATCGCGAGCTCGGCGACCGTCGTGTGGTCCTCCGCGGGACGGTCGAACGTCGAGGCGATGACCTCGCCCTTGACCGACCGCTGCATGTCGGTGACCTCCTCGGGCCGCTCGTCGACGAGCACGACCATGAGGTGGGCCTCGGGGTTGTTCTGCGAGATCGCGTTCGCGATCTGCTGCAGGACGATCGTCTTGCCGGCCTTGGGCGGCGCGACGATGAGGCCGCGCTGGCCCTTCCCGATCGGCGCGACGAGGTCGATGATGCGCTGCGTGAGCTTCTCGGGCGCGGTCTCGAGGCGGAGGCGCTCCTGCGGGTAGAGCGGCGTGAGGTCGCCGAACTCGACGCGGTTCGCGGCGTCCTCGACGGACAGGCCGTTGATCGAGTCGACCTTGACGAGCGCGTTGTACTTCTGCCGGCCCGTCGACTCGCCCTCGCGCGGCTGCTTGATCGCGCCGACGATCGCGTCGCCCTTGCGGAGGTGGTACTTCTTCACCTGGCCGAGCGAGACGTAGACGTCCTGGTGCCCCGGGAGGTAGCCCGTGGTGCGGACGAACGCGTAGTTGTCGAGCACATCCAGAACGCCCGCGATCGGGATGAGGACGTCGTCCTCGCCGATCTCGGTGTCGAACTCGTCGTCGGCGCCGCCGCCGCGGCGCTTGTTGCGCGCGCGACCACGGCCCTCGTTCTGCGCCTGGGCCTGTGCCTGGCCGCGCCCCTGGCGCTGACCGCCGCGGTCCCCGCGGTCGCCCTCGTCGTTGGCGTCGTCCTGCGTCGCGCGGGCGTCGTCGCCCTGTGCCTCGCCGTTGCCCTTGTTGCGGCCTCGGCGGTTGCGGTTGCGGCCTCGGCGGCCGGTGCCCTCCTCCGAGCGCTCGCCCTCGCGGCCGCCCTCGGCGCGTGCGGCGTCGGACGCCTCGTCGGCGTCGCCCTGCGCGTCGGCGGGCGCCTCCTCGGCGGCCGGCTCGGCCTTGCGGACCGGACGGCGGCCACGGCCACGGCCACGGCCACCCTCGGCCTGCTCGCCCTCGGCCTGCTCCGCGGGGGCGGCGTCGGCCTGCTCCGCCGGGGCGGCGTCGGCCTGCTCGGCGGGCTTCTCGGCGTCCTCGGCGGGCGCCTCGACGGCGTCCTCCGCGGCGGCCGTCTCGTCAGCGGCCGCCTCGTCGGCCGCAGGGGCCTCCTCAGCGGACGCCTCCTCCTCGGCGGGGGTCTCCTCCGCGGCCGGCGCCTCGTCCATGGCCTCGGGCGAGGGAGCGGTCTCGACCGCCTGCTCGGCGACCTCGACGACCTCCGCCGCGTCGGCGGACGCCGCCGCGTCGGCCTGCGGGGCCTCCTCTGCCGGCGTCTCGACGACGGGGTCGGCCTTCTTCGTGCGGCGCGGCGCGCGCTTGCGCACCGGCTTCGCGGGCGCCTCCTCAGCCACGGGCGCCTCGGCGGCGGCGGGTGCCTCCTCGGCCGCGGGGGCCTCCTCGGCGGGCGCCTCGACGGCCGCGTCGGCCGTGCCGGCCGACTTCACGCGGCGCGGCGCGCGCTTGCGCACGGGCTTGGCGGGCGCCTCCTCGGCGGGTGCCGCGTCTGCGGCGGGCTGGGCGTCGGCCTGCGCACTCTCGGCGGGCGACGTCTCGGTCGCCTGCGCCTCGGGCTGCGCGTCGAAGAGGGTCTCTTCTCCGCCGACGGCGTCGTTCTGGATCTCGGAGATCGGCTCCACGAGTACTCCTGTCGGTATTGCGTGGCATGACCCGAACCGCACTGGCGGGATTCGCGTGACGCGCGCCACGACGCGCGTGGATCTCGGCCGGTCTCGGAGACGGCGGGGATCGTGCGGGGGCTTCGCAGAATTGCGACGGTGGCTTCGAACGTGCTATTCAGCACCCACCGGGATGTCCCTCACTGTACCACCTTTGAAATCGACGGCGAGCATGAGGGCGTCCCACGGGGTGTCCGCGACGCGGGCGACGAGCTCGGCTGCCTCGACGCGTCGGCCGGGGCCGTCGGCGAGGACGAGGACGCTCGGGCCCGCGCCCGAGACGACGGCCGCGAAGCCCGCCGCGCGCAGCGCCTGCACGAGCCGGTGCGTCTCGGGCATCGCCTCGGCGCGGTAGTTCTGGTGGAGCTTGTCCTCGGTCGCGGCGAGCAGCAGCTCGGGGCTCTGCGTGAGCGCCGCGATGAGGAGCGCCGAGCGCGAGACGTTGAACACGGCGTCCTCGCGCGGCACCTGCAAGGGCTGCAGGCTGCGTGCGAGGGAGGTCGACATGGTCGTCTCCGGGACGAAGACGACGGGCGCGACGCCGCGATGCACGAGGAGCTTCTTGTGCTGCGGGCCCCGCTCGTCGACCCACGCGATCGTGAGCCCGCCGAAGAGGGCGGGTGCGACGTTGTCGGGGTGTCCTTCGAGCTCGGTCGCGAGGCGGAGGAGGTCGTTCTCGGAGAGCTCGACGTCGCCCTCGAGGAGCCCCTTCGCGGCGAGCACGCCGGCCGAGACGGCGGCGCCCGAGGAGCCGAGGCCGCGCCCGTGCGGGACGCCGTTGTGCGCGACGAGCCGCAGGCCCGGCGCGGGGCGCCCCGCATCGGCGAAGACGTGGCGGATGGCGCGCACGATGAGGTGCGACTCGTCGCGGGGGATCTCCTCCGCGCCCGACCCGGTCACCTCGATCTCGAGCTCGCTCTCCGGCAGGGCCGTCACGGTGAGCTCGTCGTACGCCGACAGCGCGAGGCCGAGGGTGTCGAACCCGGGGCCCAGGTTGGCGCTCGTGGCCGGCACGCGGACGTGCACCGAGCGCCGGGCTGGCGTCACGCGGGCGCTCCGACGGGAGCGAGCCCGAGCACGTCGGCGACGTCGGATGTCGAGGCGTCGACGACCGTCGGGGTCACCTCCGAGCCGTCCTCCTGCTTGAGCGCCCACTGCGGGTCCTTGAGCCCGTGGCCCGTGACGGTGATCGCGACGCGCGAGCCCGCGGGGATCGCGCCCGCCTCGGCGCGCTCGAGGAGACCGGCGACGCCGATCGCGGACGCCGGCTCGACGAACACGCCGGCCGTGCTCGCGAGGAGCCGCTGCGCGGCGAGGATGGCCGAGTCGGAGATCGCGCCGAAGTACCCGTCGGTCTTCTCGCGCGCCGCGAGGGCGAGCTCCCACGAGGCGGGGTTGCCGATGCGGATGGCCGTGGCGATCGTCTCCGGGTTCTTCACGACCTCGCCGCGGACGATGGGCGCCGAGCCCTCTGCCTGGAAGCCGAACATGCGCGGCACGCGCGTCGACGTGCCGGCCTCTGCGTCCTCGACGTACCCGCGCGAGTACGCGGTGTAGTTGCCCGCGTTGCCGATCGGGATGAAGTGGAATTCGGGGGCGTCGCCGAGCTGCGAGACGATCTCGTACGCCGCGGTCTTCTGGCCCTCGATGCGGTCGGGGTTGACCGAGTTCACGAGGTGCACGGGGTAGCTCTCGCTGAGCTCGCGCGCGATCTCGAGGCAGTCGTCGAAGTTGCCGCGGATCTGGATGAGCTGGCCGCCGTGGATGACGGCCTGGCTGAGCTTGCCCATGGCGATCTTGCCCTCGGGCACGAGGACCGCCGCGGTGATCCCCGCGTGCGCGGCGTACGCCGCGGCCGAGGCCGACGTGTTGCCGGTCGACGCGCAGATGACGGCCTTCGCGCCGTGCTCGACGGCGCGCGAGAGCGCGACGGTCATGCCGCGGTCCTTGAACGAGCCGGTCGGGTTCATGCCCTCGAACTTGATCCAGACATCCGCGCCCGTGCGCTGCGACAGGGCGGGTGCCGGGATGAGCGGCGTGCCGCCCTCGCCGAGGGTCACGACGGTCGAGGCGTCGGTGACGCCCAGACGGTCGGCGTACTCGCGCATCACTCCGCGCCAGACGTGGGCCATGGTCATTCTCCTTCCACGCGCAGCACCGAGGCCACGCGCTCGACGACATCGCTCTGAGCGAGGCGGGCGACGGTGTCGCTGAGCGCCTGCTCCCGAGCCCTGTGGGTTCCGATCACGATGCGGGCGGTGCCCTCGTCATCGACGGTCTGCTCGACGGTCGCCGCGGAGACGCCGCCGTCGTTGAGGATGCCCGCGATCGTCGCGAGCACGCCCTGCTCGTCCGACACCTCGAGGGTGATCTGGTAGCGCGTCGTGATGCGCCCGATCTCGGCGGTCGGCAGGCTCTGGCGCGCCGACTCCCCCACGCCCACGCCGCCGGCGATGTGGCGGCGGGCGGCCGAGACGACGTCGCCGAGCACGGCCGACGCGGTCTGCACGCCGCCCGCTCCCGCGCCGTAGAACATGAGGGGGCCCGCCGCCTCGGCCTCGACGAACACGGCGTTGTTGCCGCCGTGCACCGTCGCGAGGGGATGGTCGCGGCTGATGAGCGCGGGATACACGCGCACCGAGATCGACTCGTCCTCCCCTTCGGCGCCGGGCAGGCGCTCGCACACGGCGAGGAGCTTGATGACGAAGCCCGCGCGGCGCGCGCCCTCGATCATGTCGGCCGTGATCGACTCGATGCCCTCGCGGTGCACGTGCTCCATCGCGACCTCGGTGTGGAACGCGAGGCTCGCGAGGATGGCCGCCTTCTGGGCCGCGTCGTATCCCTCGAGGTCGAGGGTCGGGTCGGCCTCGAGGTAGCCGAGGTCCGTCGCGATGCGCTGCGCCTCCTCGGCGGAGAGCCCCTCGCGGTCCATCTTGTCGAGGATGAAGTTCGTCGAGCCGTTGACGATGCCGAAGATGCGAACGATCCGGTCGCCTGCGAGCGAGTCCTTCAGGGGGCGGATGATCGGGATCGCGCCTGCGACGGCGGCCTCGTACGAGACGGACGCGCCGACCTGGTCGGCGGCGTCGAAGATCTCGGCGCCGTGAGCGGCGAGGAGGGCCTTGTTGCCCGTCACGACGTCGGCGCCCGAGTTCAGGGCGGTGAGGATGTGGGTGCGGGCGGGCTCGATGCCGCCCATGAGCTCGATGACGATGTCGGCGCCGACGATGAGGTTCTCGGCGTCGGTCGTGAGCAGCTCGCGCGGGAGCTCGACGTCGCGAGGGGCGTCGAGGTCGCGGACGAGGATGCCCGAGAGCTCGAGGCTCGCGCCGCTGCGCTCGGCGAGGTCGTCGCCGTGCTCGAGAAGCAGGCGCGCGACCTGCGAGCCGACGGAACCGGCGCCCAGCAGGGCGACCCTCAGCGTGCGGTGGTCGATCATCCTTCTCCCTCTCCGGCCGCGAGGCCGGTCTCGGTGTCGAGCCCGGCGTCGCGGGCGAGCAGATCGTCGATCGTCTCGCCGCGCACGATCACGCGGGCGCTCCCCCCGCGGACCGCCACGACGGGCGGACGCGGGACGTGGTTGTAGTTGCTCGCGAGCGGCACGGTGTACGCGCCCGTCGCGGGGACGGCGAGCAGGTCGCCGGGCGTGACGTCGCCCGGAAGGTACTCGTGGTCGACGACGATGTCGCCCGACTCGCAGTGCATGCCGACGACGCGCACGAGCGCGGGAGCGTCCATCCCCTCGCGCGACGCGAGCCGCGCCGAGTACTGAGCGCCGTACAGCGCGCCGCGCGCGTTGTCGCTCATGCCGCCGTCGACGCTCACGTAGAGGCGGTCGCGCTCTCCGTCGGGCGTCTGCACGCGGACCGGCTTCACGGTGCCGACCTCGTAGAGCGTGACGCCCGCGGTGCCGATGATGCTGCGGCCCGGCTCGAAGGCGAGGGTCGGCAGCGGGATGCCGCGCGCGTCGCACTCGTCCGCGACGGCCCCGACGATGCCCTCCGCGAGGTCCTCGATGGGCGAGGGATCGTCGGCTCGCGTGTAGGCGATCCCGAAGCCCCCGCCGAGGTTGAGCAGCGGGATCTCCCCGCCCGCGAGGAGGCGCTCGTGCAGCTCGACGAGCCGCGAGGCCGACTCGCGGAAGCCGGCGACGCCGAAGATCTGCGAGCCGATGTGGCAGTGGAGGCCGGCGAAGCGCACGTGTGGCAGCTCGCGGATGCGGGCCACCGCCTCCTCGGCCGCGCTGAGCGGGAACCCGAACTTCTGGTCCTCGTGCGCCGTCGCGAGGAAGCTGTGCGTCTCGGCGTGCACACCGCTGTTGACGCGCACGAGCACGCTCTGCATGACGTCGAGGCGCTCCGTGATCGCCGCGAGGCGCTCGATCTCGATGAGCGAGTCCACGATGATCGTGCCGACGCCGGCGGTGACGGCGCGCTCGAGCTCCCACACCTGCTTGTTGTTGCCGTGGAAGCCGATGTGCGAGGGCGCCACGCCGGCAGCGAGGGCGACCGCGAGCTCGCCGCCCGAGCAGACGTCGATCCGCAGGCCCGCGTCGACCATCCACCGCGCGATCTCGGCGCTCAGGAACGCCTTGCCGGCGTAGTAGACGCGCGCGTCGCCGCCGCGGCGAGCCGCAGCGGACGCGAACGCGTCGCGCGTGCGCACGGCGCGCGAGCGCGCCTCGTCCTCGTCGATCACGACGACCGGGGTCCCGTACTCTCGCGCGAGCGCCGTGGCGGGCACCCCGCCGATGACGAGCACCCCGTTCGCGTCGCGCGACGCCGATGCCGGCCAGACACCGGGCGCGAGGTCGTTCGGGTCAGCGGGAGACGTGAGCCATTCGGGCGCGAGGGCGGACGAGGACACGGGGCACCAATCAGTGGATGGGGGTTCGCCGCGGCGCGGGATGGTCACGTCGCCGCGGTGACTGAGAGTCTATGGCACGCCGCGCGCGACCCGTGCCGCGGGACGACGCACGACGACGCATCAGCCGCAGCTCGCCGCGGCGAGGGCGTCGGCGTCGGAGAGGACGCCGTCGGCGAACGCGAGGCGGACGACGAGATGCTCGTCGTCGATGTCGGCCGCGGTCACCTCGAGGCCGTCGGGGAGCGCATCGGCGCGGCACAGCGTGAACGGCCGCGCGAGGGCGCTGAGGTCGACCGGCGCCTGCGCGAGCGTGTCCGCGGTCAGCTCGAGGTCGCCGATCGAGATCGCCTCGGGGGTGAGCACGACGTCGCCGTCCGACACGCTCGGCACGGCGCTGAACGACAGCGGGATGTCCGCGCCCAGCAGGCTCACGTGCGTCGACAGGCGCGCGGCGGGCCCGGGGAGCTGCACGGCGACATCCCCCCACGTCGCCCAGCTGCCGCCGACCGCGGCGAGCAGCGCGTCGACATCCGCCGCGTCCATCCGGATGGCGGCGGTGCCGCCGAGCGCGCTCAGGTCGTCTCCCCGCACAGGCACCCCGTGCGCGCGCACCGCGACGTCGCCGGACAGCCCGCCGACCGCGACGTCGTCGCTCGCGACGGCGAGGTCGTCGAGCCGGCCCGCGATGAGCTGCGGGATGACGAGCCCGCCGACCCCGACCTCGATCGGCTGGTCGGCCGGCAGCGCGAGCTCCGACACGATCACGTCGCGCACCTGCTGCTTCACGAGCTCGCGCGCGACCGCCTCGCCGACGAGGAACGCCGCGGCCGCGACGGCGACGATCACGCCGACGGCGACGAGCGCCCTCAGCGGACGACGGCGGCGCGCCACGTCACATCCGCTCGGGCGCGCTCACACCGAGGAGGTCGAGCCCGTTGCGGAGCACCTGGCCGGTCGCGTCGTTCAGCCACAGGCGCGTGCCGTGCACGGGCTCGACGGGCTCGTCGCCCTTGGGCGTGACGCGGCAGCTGTCGTACCAGCGGTGGTACAGGCCGGCGAGCTCCTCGAGGTAGCGCGCGATGCGGTGCGGCTCGCGCAGCTCGGCGGCGAACGCCACGACGCGGGGGAACTCCTGGAGGGCGCCGAGCAGCGCGCTCTCGGTCTCGTGGTCGAGCAGCTCGGGCGCGAACGTCGAGCGGTCGACTCCCGCGTCCACGGCGTTGCGCGCGACGTTCACCGTGCGCGCGTGCGCGTACTGCACGTAGAAGACCGGGTTGTCGTTCGTGCGCCTGCGCAGCTGCTCGGGGTCGAGCGCGAGCGGCGAGTCGGCGGGGTACCGCGCGAGCGAGTACCGCAGCGCGTCCGTCCCGATCCACGAGATGAGGTCGTCCATCTCGATGATGTTGCCCGCGCGCTTGGACAGGCGCGCCCCGTTCACCGAGACGAGCTGCCCGATGAGCACCTCGATGTCCTTCTGGGGGTCGTCGCCCGCCGCGCCCGCGAGGGCCTTGAGACGGTGGACGTAGCCGTGGTGGTCGGCGCCCAGCAGGTAGATCTTGTGCTGATAGCCGCGGTCGGACTTCGAGAGGTAGTACGCCGCGTCGGCCGCGAAGTACGTGTAGATCTCGCTGTCGGAGCGGCGGACGACGCGGTCCTTGTCGTCGCCGAACGCGGTCGTGCGCACCCAGACGGCACCGCCGTCCTCGAACACGTGGCCCTGCTCGGCCAGGCGGTCGATGGCCTGGTCGATCGCGCTGGCGCCCTCGGCGCCCTTCTCGTGCAGCGTGCGCTCGCTGAAGAAGACGTCGAAGTGCACGTTGAACGTCTCGAGGGACTGCTTGATCTCCTCGAGCTGGCGCGCATAGCCGAGCTCGCGGGCGACGGCGAGCTGCGCGTCGTCGTCGAGCTCGAGCAGATCGGGGCGCTGCTCGAGGACGTGCGCGGCGAGATCGGCGATGTACTGGCCCGGGTAGCCGCCCTCCGGCGTCGGCTCCCCCTTGGCCGCCGCGAGCACGCTCGCGCCGAACTTGTCCATCTGCGCGCCCGCGTCGTTGATGTAGTACTCGCTGACGAGGTCGGCGCCGCTCGCCTTGAGCACGCGCGCGATCGAGTCGCCGAGCGCGGCCCAGCGCGTGTGGCCGATGTGGAGCGGGCCCGTGGGGTTCGCGCTCACGAACTCGAGGTTGATCGTGTTGCCGACCTGCGTCTCGTTGCGCCCGTATGCGGCGCCCGCGTCGACGATCGTCTTCGCGAGGACCCCAGCCGCGGCGGCGTCGAGGCGGATGTTGATGAAGCCGGGGCCCGCGACCTCGACCGACGCGATGCCGTCGACCGAGCCGAGGGCGTCGGCGATCTCCTGCGCGAGTTCGCGCGGGTTCGCGCCGAGGCGCTTGGCGAGCTTCATGGCGATGTTCGTGGCCCAGTCGCCGTGATCGCGGTTCTTCGGGCGCTCGAAGACGACGTCGGCGGCGGCCAGGTCGAGGGACTCCTCGGGGCGGCGACGCTCGGCGATCGGAGAGAGGACGGCGAGCAGGGCGGCGGCGAGGGAATCCGGGTTCATAGCGTCACAAGTTTATGACGACGCACGGTGTGGCCACGCCGAGTGCTTATCCTCGTTCGCATGACCGCGGCGCACCCGACCCGCCGGCCCGTCGTGCTCGCCGCGGCGATCGGCTTCCTCCTGCTCGCCGCCGCCCTCGTGCTCGGGGTCTGGCGGCCCTGGGCGCCGCTCCCCGTGCCCGACGCGGCGGTCGCCTCCGACCGAGAGGCGGCTTCCGCCGAGAGCACCGCGACGATCGCGCTGCCCGACGACCCGACGGTGCTCGTCTTCGGCGATTCGTGGACCTACGGCTCGGCGGCGACGAGCCCGACGGGCGGGTACGCGTACCGCTTCGGGGAGCTCGAGGGCTGGGAAACCGTCGTCGACGGCGTGCGGGGCAGCGGGTACCTCAAGCCGGGGATCGACGGCCCGGCCTTCGGCGAGCGCATCGCCGCGCTCGATCCCGCGCTCGATCCGGATCTCGTCATCGTCCAGGGCTCGATCAACGACCGCCGTCAGGACCTGTCGCGCTACGCGGGCGCGGTGAATGCGGCATGGGACGCGCTCGCGGACCTCTACCCCGACGCCGCGATCGTCGTCCTCGGCCCCGCGCCGCACATCCTTCCGGTCGAGGACACGACGGCGGAGCTCGACCGCAGGCTCTCGGCGCTCGCGGCCGACCGCGGATGGCCGTACATCTCGCCCGTGCAGGACGAGTGGATCACGGCGGCCGACTACCTGCGGCTCATCGACACGTCGGAGCGCGGCGCGCGGCACCCCTCCGACGCCGGACACGCCCATCTCGCGGAGCGCCTCGTCGCGGCGATCGCGGAGATCACGGCCCCCGTGCAGGTCGAGGCCGCGGAGAACCAGCCCGAGCCGGCGCTCCCGGCGGCGCCCGACGTGTACGAGACACCCTCGCCGCGCTGATAAGCTCGATCAGCACGCCTCCGTAGCTCAGGGGATAGAGCGCCGGTTTCCGGTACCGAAGGTCGGGGGTTCGAATCCCTCCGGGGGCACCCGGTGCGAAGGCCCCGCTCGTCTGCGAGCGGGGCCTTCGCCGTTCCCGCCCCCCTGAGAGAATCGGACGATGGCCGACCCGCACCGCTTCGACCTCGCCGCGCTCGGCGCGGGGCTCACGGTGTCGACGGCGCGCGATGCGCTGCTTTCGGCCGCCCGGCACGGCGCGTTCGTCGTGACGGCGCCGCCCGGAACGGGCAAGACCACGTTCGTGCCACCGCTGCTCGCGAACGCGGTCGAGGGCCGCGTGCTCGTGACGCAGCCGCGGCGGGTCGCCGTGCGCGCGGCCGCCCGCCGCATCGCGCAGCTGGACGGGGCGGAGCTCGGCGGCCCGGTCGGCTTCAGCGTCCGCGGCGAGCGCGAGGTCGGCCCGCGCACGCGCATCGAGCTCCTCACCCCCGGCGTGCTGCTGCGCCGACTGCTCGCCGATCCCGGTCTCGACGGCGTCGACGCGGTCATCCTCGACGAGGTGCACGAGCGCTCGCTCGACGGCGACCTCCTCCTCGGGATGCTCGCCGAGGCACGCGCGCTCCGCGACGACCTCGTCGTGACGGCCATGTCGGCGACCCTCGATGCGGACGCCGTCGCCCGCCTGCTCGGCAGCGCTGATCATCCCGCGCCCGTCATCGATGTGCCGTCGCCCCTCCATCCGCTTGCGATCGAGTACGCGCCGGGAGATGCACCGCGCCTCGACGAGCGCGGCGTCACGCGCGCGCACCTCGCGCACCTCGCCCGCGTCGCGACGGCCGCACAGCGCGAGGACGGCTGCGATGCCCTCGTCTTCGTGCCCTCGGCGCGCGATGTCGACGAGCTCGTGCGACTCATCCGCGACCGCGCGGCGGACATCGAGGTCCTCCCCCTGCACGGCCGGCTGCCCGCCCGCGAGCAGGATCGCGCCACGCAGGGGCGCCGCGCCGGGGAGCCGCCCCGCATCGTCGTGAGCACGGCGCTCGCCGAGAGCTCGCTCACGGTGCCCGGCGTGCGGCTCGTCGTCGACGCGGGCCTCTCGCGCGAGGTGCGCCGAGACCGCGGCCGCGACATGACCGGCCTCGTGACGGTCAGCGCGTCGCGAGCGAGCGCGGACCAGCGAGCCGGGCGCGCGGCACGGCAGGGCCCCGGCCGAGCGGTGCGCGCCTACGCGGAGGTCGACTTCGCGCGGATGCCGGTTGCCGCCGCACCGGAGATCGCCTCGGCCGACCTCGTCGACGCCCTGCTCCTCGCGGGAGCGTGGGGCACGCCGGGCGGCGAGGGCCTCGCCCTCCTCACCCCTCCCCCGCGCGCCGCGGTCGCTCAGGCGCTCTCCGTGCTGCACGCGCTCGAGCTGACCGACGCGAGCGGACGGCCGACGGATCTCGGGCGCCGCATCGCACCGCTTCCCGTCGGCGCTCGCGAGGCGCGGGCCCTCCTCGAGGGCGCCGCGATGCTCGGCGATGCGCGCGCGGCCGCCGAGGTCGTCGCGGCGATCTCCGACGACCACCGCGATGCCGACGCCGACCTCGGGCGGATGCTCCGCGAGCTCAGGGATGGCCGCGGCCCGGGCGCCGCGCGCTGGCGGCGCGAGACGACCCGGCTCGCCCGGATCGCGGCATCCGACGCGGCGCCCCGCGAGTCCGATTCCGGGCCATCCGCGCCAGGCGGGTCCGATTCCGGGCTATCCGCGCCGGGAGCCGTCGTCGCCCTCGCGCGGCCCGACTGGATCGCCCGGCGCACGGGCCCGCACGACCGGACGTACCTCCTCGCGAGCGGCACGCGCGCCGCGCTTCCCGCGGGCAGTGCGCTGAGCGCGTCGGAGTGGCTCGCGGTCTGGGAGGTCCAGCGCGCAGAGGGCCGCGCTGCCGAGGGCACCGGCGCCGTCATCCGGACGGCCGCCGCGCTCGCCGAGGAGGACGCGCTCGCGATCGGGGCGGGGCTCACAAGCGACGAACGCGCCGCACGCATCGAGGGCGGTCGCGTGCGCGTCCGCCGCACCCGCCGGCTCGGCGCCATCCTGCTCGCCGAGACGCCCGTCGCGGCGACCCCCGAGGACGTCGGCCCCGCCTTCGCCGCGCACGTCCGCGAGAGAGGCCTCGACGCGCTCGCGTGGCGTCCCGAGGCGCTCGCCCTGCGCGCGCGCCTCGCGCTCGTGCACCGGGAGATCGGCCGCCCGTGGCCCGAGGTCGACGACGCCTCCCTGCTCGCGCGCATCGACGACTGGCTGGGGCCCGACCTCTCCCGCCTGCGCGCCGACGTGTCCCTGCACGGGATCGACGTCGAGGCGGCGCTGCGGCGCCTGCTCCCCTGGCCGGAGGCCGCGCGCCTCGACGAGCTCGTGCCCGAGCGGCTCGCCGTGCCGTCCGGGTCGCGCGTGCGCATCGACTACGCGGGCGATGTGGATGCACGGCCCGTCGTCGCCGTGAAGCTGCAGGAGGTCTTCGGCCTCGCGCAGACGCCGCGCCTGGTCGACGGGCGCGTGCCCGTGCTCTTCCACCTGCTCTCCCCCGCGCGGCGTCCTCTCGCCGTGACCGACGACCTCGCGTCCTTCTGGAACGGCCCGTACCAGCAGGTGCGCAGGGAGATGCGCGGGCGCTACCCGCGCCATCCGTGGCCGGAGGATCCGTGGACGGCGCCCGCGACCGCGAAGACGAACCGCGCGGCCGGGCGCTGAGCCCGCTGTCGGCGCCGGGCGCACTCGGCGCGGGGCGCTGAGCCTGCTCGGCGCCGCTCAGCTCCGGAGAGCGAGGGCGAACGGCAGGACGGCCGTGGCGCCGGCCCTGCGGAGCTCGCGCGCGGCGAGCGTGAGCGTCCACCGGCTCTCGGCGAGGTCGTCGACGAGCAGGATCGGCCCCGCCGGCACCGCGAGCGGGGACGCGTCGAGGCGACCGTGCAGGTCGGCGACGCGGAACGCGCTGTTGCCGCCGGGGCGGCCGACCGGCGCAGCGGGATCGAGGGCCAGCTCGCCGAGGTAGGGCAGGCGCCCGACCCGCGCGAGCCCCTGGGCGGTCGAGGCGACGAGCTGCGGGTGGGAGCGCGAGGGCACGGAGACGACGGCGACGGGGCGCTCGTCCCAGCCCCAGTCGGCGAGCACGCGCACGCAGGCGTCGAGCAGGCGCGGGGGCACGGGCTGGTCGGGCGCGCCCGCGGCGAAGATCTCGCGCAGGGCACCGCCCCAGCCGAGATCGGTCAGGCGGGCGAGCGCGCGACCCTCGGCCGCCTGCTCCTCGGCCGGGATGCGGCCCTTGAGGGGCACGCCGAGCCGATCGAGACCGGACGGCCACTGGCGCCGCGGCTCGATGGGCACGCCGACGCGGTCGAGGGCGGAGGCGGCGGACGCCGAGACGCCCTGGCCGATCTCGGCGGAGAGCCACGGTCCCGCGCAGTTGTCGCAACGCCCGCACGGCGCCGCGGTGTCGTCGTCGAGACGGCGCTGCAGGAACTCCATGCGGCACCCGGTGGTCGTCTCGTACTCGAGCATGTGCTCCTGCTCGATGCGACGCTCGGCGGCGATGCGGCTGTACCGCTCGGCGTCGTACGTCCACGGGATGCCGGTCGCGGCCCATCCGCCCTTCTCGCGCCGCACCGCGCCGTCGACGTCGAGCACCTTGAGGAGCAGCTCGAGGGGCGTGCGCCGGATGTCGACGACCGCCTCGAGCGCAGCCGTCGACAGCGGACGATCGGCCGCTCCGAGGGCCGACAGCACGCGCTCGGCGCGGTCCTTGTCGGGCATCGACGCGGTCGCGAAGTAGTGCCAGATGTCGCGATCCTCGGGGCCGGGAAGCAGCACGACATCCGCGGACGCCGTCGCGCGGCCCGCACGGCCGACCTGCTGGTAGTACGCCACGGGCGACGACGGGGCCCCCAGATGGAGCACGAAGCCGAGGTCGGGCTTGTCGAAGCCCATGCCGAGCGCACTCGTCGCGACGAGCGCCTTGACCTCGTTCCGCTTGAGCATCGCCTCCGACTCCGCGCGCTCGTCGGCGTCGCTCTGCCCGGTGTACGCGCGCACGGCGTGGCCGTGATCGCGCAGGAGCCGGGCGGTGTCGTTCGCGGCGGCGACCGTGAGCGTGTAGATGATGCCCGACCCCGGCAGCTCATCGAGGTGGCTGAGCAGCCACGCGAGGCGCGCCGTCGCGTCGGGGAGCCGCAGCACGCCGAGGCGCAGAGACGCGCGTGCGAGCGGGCCGCGGATCGTCGTCACGCCCTCCGCACCCAGCTGCTCGACGACGTCGGCGACCACGCGGCTGTTCGCGGTGGCCGTCGTCGCGAGCACAGGGACGGACGGCGGCATCTGCGCGATGAGGTCGCGCAGGCGCCGGTAGTCGGGGCGGAAGTCGTGACCCCAGTCGCTGATGCAGTGGGCCTCGTCGACGACGAGCATGCCGAT
Source organism: Microbacterium sp. SA156 (assembly GCF_049065455.1). NCBI lineage: Bacteria > Bacillati > Actinomycetota > Actinomycetes > Micrococcales > Microbacteriaceae > Microbacterium > Microbacterium sp. SA156. The sequence continues at coordinate 98,145 of NZ_JBAKGU010000009.1, read as the reverse complement.
GCGCCGCACGAGGGCGGGCAGCTGCTCGTCGCGGAACGTCGGGTTGTTGAGCCGCTCAGGAGACACGAGCAGCACGTCGACCTCGTCGGCGTCGAGCTGCGCGAGGACGTCGGTCCACTCGTGCGCGTTCGTCGAGTTGATCGCCACGGCGCGGACGCCGGCCCGCTGCGCGGCCGCGATCTGGTCGCGCATGAGGGCGATGAGGGGCGACACGAGCACCGTCGGCCCGGCTCCCGCGTCTCGGAGCAGCCTCGTCGCCACGAAGTACACGGCCGACTTGCCCCACCCGGTCCGCTGCACGACGAGCGCGCGGCGGCGTCCGCCCACGAGCGCCTCGATCGCCTCGAACTGCCCCTCGTGGAAGTCGGCGTCGTCCCGCCCCACGAGCTTCCGGAGGGCCGCGAGCGCGGAGGTTCGCAGGGTGTCGTCGCTCATGCTCCCAGCCTCGCACGGGCATCCGACAGCCGGCCTGGTCCTCCCGCGCCGACCCGGCAGGTCGGACGCACCTCTCGCCCCACCGGGCCCGCATGTCTCACCACGCGCGGCTAACCGGCGCCCATACCCACCCGCACCGAGACACGCACACGAGGACACCCCGCCAACCCCGCTCACGTCGCGGGATCGGCGCGCGGATCACCGTCGCAGGGCGAAGAACGGATCCGGATGGCCCGTGCCGGTCGCGAGGGAGGCCAGGTGCTCGCCGAGCGCGGGGGCGAACTTGAACCCGTGCCCCGCGAAGCCGGCGGCGACGATGATCGGCCCCGCCGCGTCGAGGATGAAGTCCTCGCCCTCGCGCGACGTGTACGTGCAGCTGATCGGCTTCAGCCGGTCGGGGTCGGCGCCGGGCATCCACTCGCGCACGTACGCGCGCAGGGCGGAGACGACGTGCTCCTCGGGCGCGAACGTGCGCGTCGCGGGTGTGACCTCGGGGCCCGCGCCGTGCCATCCGACCTTGAGGCCCTCGCCCGGCGACACGAGCCCGTAGATCGGCCCGAGCCATCCGAACCCTGACGGCTCGGCGAAGTGGTTGAAGCTCGGCCAGCCCGCGCCGTCGTCGCCCGCGGCGAGCGCGAAGTGGGCGGGATGCTCCTCCGTGACCCGCAGGCGCGGCAGGCCGACGACGCCCGCGAGCAGCTCCGACGACCACGCGCCCGCCGCGACGACCGCACGGCGCGCGCGGACGACGAGATCGCCGGCGCGGACCTCGGCCGTCCCGTCGCCGAGGACGCGGATCCCGTCGACGCGCACGCCGTGTCGGATGTCTCCGCCGAAGCGCGCAGCGAGGGCGTGGAACGCGCGGACGGCGCGCTCGGCCCAGATCCGCCCGCCGTCCGGCAGGAAGAGCGCGTCGCTCGCGAACCGCATCCCCGGCCAGCGGCGCGCGGCCTCGCCCGCGGGAACCGTCTCCACGGCGAACCCGGCGCGCGGCGCGTTCTCGCGCAGGCGCTCGGCATCGGGAACGGGCCCGCGGTTCACGATGCCGGTCTGCTCGAGGATGGTCTCGCCCGACTCCGCCTCGAGCTCGCGCCACAGGGGCAGCGCACGCGTGAGCAGCCGCAGGTACGCGGGCTCCGCGTACGACGGGTTGAAGTTGCGGGTCGACGCGTGCGAGGCGCCGAGCGCGTGGGCGGGCTCGTGCGCCTCGAGCAGCACGACCTCGCGCCCTTGGCGGGCGAGCGCCCACGCGGTCGCGGCGCCGACGACGCCGCCTCCGACGACGACGGTCTCGACGTCCATCCGATCGGTCATGCGGGTCTCCTCACACCAGGAAGAACGGGACGGCTCCGGGGTTGTGCGCGTGCACGAGCACGAGGAACACGACGGCGTCGAAGAGCAGGTGCACGGTCACGACGTAGGCCAGCGAGTGCGTGCGCAGGAAGATCCACCCCTGCAGCAGCGCGAACGGGATCGTCAGCACGGGACCCCACGCGCGGTAGCCGAGCTCCCACAGGAACGACACGAACACGATCGCCTGGAGCGCGTTGGCGGCCGTCGTCGGGAAGTGCCGCAGCAGCAGCGCGAACACCGTGCACACGAAGAAGAGCTCGTCCCAGATGCCCACGGCGCCCACGCCCACGAAGAGCCGCGCGATGAGGTCGGCGGTGTCGACGACCGGCCAGTTGCGGTACACGCCCGACGTGATGAAGTAGAACGGCAGGATCAGCCAGCCGAGCGCGAGCACCGCGACGAGCCACCCCCACTGCAGGCGCGTCCAGCGCCGGCCCGTCCGCCACGGGAACGCGATCGCGCGGTCGCGGTAGACGAACCGCGAGACCGCGTACGGCACGGCGACCGCGCCGCCGAGCGCGACCGTGAAGCGGATCATCGCGGCGTCGTCGAGCTCGGCCGCGAGCGGGATGGCGCTCACGATGAGCAGCCCGACCGCGATGAGCGACAGATCCCGCGCGAGGGAGGGCATGGGCGCGGATGGCCCGGGCGCGGATGGCGCGGATGGCGCGGATGGCGCGAGGGCCCACGGCGCGACGCCGCGCGACCGATCCGCCGCGATCGCGAGGGCGATGCCGGCCGCGAGCAGCAGCCATCCGAGCCACGGCACGAGCAGCACGAAGAACGCCGGAGCCGCGAGGCACGTGAGAAGCGCGGCGACGAGCGGGAGCGGGGCGACGGCGCGCGCAGCGGGCACGGCCACCCGTCAGCTCCGCGCGACGCGGCGGTAGACGAGATCGCGGATCTCGCGCCCCTTCTCGATGCCCTTGCGCTCGAAGGCCGTCATCACCCGTCCGTCGAAGCGGTCGGCCCAGTCCCCGTCGAACGCGCGCTCGAACTCGGGCGCGTCGTCGAGCACCTCGCGCATCTGCAGGGCGTAGTCCTCCCAGTCGGTCGCGAGGCGCAGGAGGCCGCCGTCGCGCAGGGCGCGGCCCGCCGTGGCGCCGAACCCGGGGCGGATCATCCGGCGCTTCGTGTGCCGCTTCTTGTGCCACGGGTCGGAGAAGAAGATCCAGACCTCGTCGGCGCCGCCCTCCGGCAGGAGCGTCTCGAGCACCTCGGGCGCGTTCGCCTCGATGAGACGGAGGTTGCGCACGCCGGCGGCGTCGGCGTCGAGCATCGTCCGCGCGAGCCCCGCGCGGAACACCTCGACGGCGAGGAAGTCGACGTCGGGCCGGGTCGACGCGGCGTGCACGATCGCGTGCCCCTGCCCCGACCCGATCTCGACGATGAGCGGCGCCACGCGGCCGTACTCCTCCGCGGGGACGAACCGCGCGTCGGGGTGGACCGATGTCGACGCGATGGCCCGCGGCACGTCGAAGAAGTACGTCGGCGCGAGCTCGGCCCACGCGCGCTCCTGCGCCTCCGACATGCGCCCGCTGCGGCGGACGAACGAGACGGGATGGTCGCGGAAGGTGCGGGGCTCGGGCATGCCTCCAGGGTACTTTCCGCCGCCGTGCCCTCCCCGTGGGTCAGGCGCCGTGGGTCACGGGGCCGTGACGAAGTCGATGAGCTCCTCGACCCTGCCGAGCAGCTCGGGCTCGAGGTCGCGGTACGTCGTCACGCGCGAGAGGATGCGCTGCCACGCGAGGCCGAGGTCCTCCTTGGTCTCGGCGGGCCAGCCGAGGCCGCGGCAGATCCCGGTCTTCCAGTCGGTGCCGCGCGGCACGACGGGCCAGCGCGCGATGCCGACCGCCTGCGGCTTGACGCACTGCCACACGTCGACGAACGGATGGCCGACGATGCGGACGTGCGCACCGTGGCGCCCGCGCGCGATCTGCTCGGCGATGCGCGACTCCTTGGACCCCGGGACGAGGTGGTCGACGAGCACGCCGTAGCGGCGCTTCGCCGACGGCGGCTCCTCCTCGAGGAGCTCATGCAGGAGGTCGATGCCCTGGAGGAACTCGACCGCCACGCCCTCGACGCGCAGATCGGCGCCCCAGACCTTCTCCACGAGCTCGGCGTCGTGCTTCCCCTCCACGAGGATGCGACTCGGCAGCGCGACCCGCGCCCGCTGATCCTCGACCGCGAACGATCCGGATGCCGTGCGGCGGCGGCCCTGCGGTGCCGCCTTCGGCGGGACGAGGGCGACCGGCTCGCCGTCGATGAGGAAGCCCGCGCCGAGCGGGAAGACGCGCGTGCGCCCCTTCCAGTCCTCGAGCTCGACGCTGCCGTTCTCGACGCGCGTGATCGCGCCGCAGTACCCGTCTCCCGCGACCTCGACGACGAGGTCGAGCTCCGCGGGGACCGGCTTCGACGTCTTCCTGCCCTTCTCGCGCCATCCCGCCGCGAGCACGTCGGTGCCGTATCTGTCGTCCATGAGGGTCCTCCCGCCCTCCATCCCACCACGGGCCGCCGACCCGTCGCGGAACGGCGCGCGCTCGACGCGGTCGATGAATCTCCTGTGCGCGGCGGCCTCGTCTTCCGCCGCATGCCGCCGCGTGCATAGGATCGGTCTCGCGGGCCCATGGCGCCCGCGGAGGGGAAGTCGCCATGCGGGCAAGGTGGACCGTGGCGCTGTGCGCCGGCCTGACGCTGTTCCTCGGGGGCGCCCCGATGGCGGCCTCGGCGGAGAGCCCGGTCGAGCTCGGCGACGCGTACGTCTACGACGGCTCGGATGTGCTGAACCCGAGCGAGGAGCGCGCCGCCGACGAGCGCCTCGCTCAGCTCGCGGCCGACACCGACGTCTCGCTCTGGGTCGTCTACGTCGACGACTTCGAGAACCCCTCCGACGCCATCGAGTGGGCGGATCGCACCGCCGATCTCAACGGGCTCGGCAGCACGCAGTACCTCCTCGCGATCGCGACCGAGGGCCGCCAGCTCTACATCTCCTCGGCCGCGGACGGCCCCGTGAGCGAGGACCGTCTCGCGGCGATCGAGCAGGACCTCTTCGACGCCCTGGCGGACGACGACTGGGCGAGCGCGGTCGACGTCGCCGCCGACGGGTTCGAGGGCGGCGGACAGGGCGGCGCCAGCGCATGGCCGTGGATCATCGGCCTCGTCGTGATCGCGGGCATCGTGATCGTCGTCGTGCTGCTCTCGCGCAAGCGCAGCCCCGCGGAGAGGGCAGGAGCCGGTGACGCGCCCGCCGAGCCCGAGGTCCCGACCGCCGAGCTGCAGCGCCGGGCGGCATCCGCCCTCATCGCGACCGACGACGCCATCCGCTCGAGCGAGCAGGAGCTCGGGTTCGCGGTCGCGCAGTTCGGCGAGGAGGCGACCGGCGAGTTCCGCACCGCGCTGTCGGATGCGCGCGCGTCGCTCGCGCGCGCGTTCGAGTTCAAGCAGCGGCTCGACGACGCCACGGAGGACACCGAGGCCGACGTGCGCGCGTGGAACACCGAGATCGTCGCCCTCTGCGAGCAGGCGGCGGCGTCGCTCGAGGAGAAGGCACAGGGATTCGCGCAGCTGCGCCAGCTCGAGCAGAACGCGCCGGAGGCGCTCACGCAGGTGCAGGAAAAGCGCGCGCAGGCGGCGTCCGTGTCCGACGAGGCCCGCAGCGCGCTCGAGGCGCTGGGCGCCCGGTACGCGCCCGAGGCGCTCACGACCGTGGCCGACAACCCCGAGCAGGCTCAGGCACGGCTGGCGTTCGCCGACGAGCAGCTCGCCGTCGCGCAGCGCGCGATCGGCTCGGGCGAGGGCGGCGAGGCCGCCGTCGCCATCCGCGATGCCGAGCAGGCGATCGCCCAGGCGCGGCGCCTCGGCACCGCGATCGACGAGCTCGGCGCGGCGCTCGCTGAGGGCGAGAAGCAGGCGGCCGATCTCATCCTCGAGCTCGAGGGCGACGTGGCCGCGGCCCGGCAGCTGCCCGACGAGGACGGGGCCGTCGCGGCCGCCGTCGCGCGCACCGAGCAGCAGATGCAGACCGCGAAGCAGAACCTCGCCGGCGCCGGGCGCCGCCCGCTCGCGATGCTCGAGGCCCTCCAGAAGGCCGACGAGGAGATCGACCGCGCCCTCGCCGGCGGTCGCGACGCGGTCGAGCGGCGACGGCGGTCCGAGCAGATGCTCGAGCAGACCATCCTCCAGGCGCGCAGCCAGGTCTCGGCGGCCGAGGAGTACGTGTCGGCGCGGCGCGGCGGAGTGGGCTCGGACGCCCGCACGCGGCTCGCGCAGGCCGGCGCCGAGCTCGCGCGAGCGGAGGGCCTGCGCCAGAGCGACCCCGCGGCCGCGCTCGGCCACGCGCAGTCCGCGCTCCGTCTCGCGAACGACGCGATCTCCCTCACGCAGAGCGACCTCAGCATGTTCGAGTCGTCGTACCGCTCGCAGGGCCGCTCCTCCGGCGGAGACGACTTCCTCGGCGGGCTCCTGGGCGGCCTCATCGGCAGCTCCCTCGGCGGCGGGCGCTCCTCGAGCTCCGGATGGGGCGGCGGCCTCCTCGGCGGAGGCGGGGGCGGGCTCTTCGGCGGCGGGGGCGGCTCGTCGCGCTCCGGGCGCCGCGGAGGCGGGTCGTTCGGCGGAGGACGATCCGGCCGCCGGAGCTTCGGCGGAGGCGGCCGCTCGGGCCGCCGCGGAGGTGGTCGCTTCTGATCCGTCCCTCCCTGCCCTGAGACAGCCATCCGCTCCTGACCCCAACCGAAAGGGAAACACCGATGACCAAGCAGTCGATCTTCGGACGCATCTCGACCCTCATCCGGGCGAACATCAACGCCCTCATCGACGAGGCCGAGGACCCCCAGAAGATGCTCGACCAGCTCGTCCGCGACTACACGAACAACATCGCCGACGCCGAGGCCGCCATCGCCGAGACGATCGGGAACCTGCGCCTGCTCGAGCGCGACACCGCAGAGGACCGCCAGACCGCGGCCGAGTGGGGCAACAAGGCGCTCGCCGCGAGCCGCAAGGCCGACGAGCTGCGCGCATCGGGCAACACCGCCGACGCCGACAAGTTCGACAACCTCGCGAAGGTCGCCCTGCAGCGTCAGATCTCGACCGAGAACGAGATCAAGGCCGTCGAGCCGCAGCTGCAGCAGCAGACCGAGGTCGTGAACAAGCTCAAGGACGGGCTCAACGGCATGAAGGTCAAGCTCGAGCAGCTCAAGGGCAAGCGCGCCGAGCTCCTCGCGCGCGCCAAGACGGCCGAGGCGCAGAACAAGGTGCACGACGCCGTCAAGTCGATCGACGTGCTCGACCCGACGAGCGAGCTCGGCCGCTTCGAGGACAAGGTCCGCCGCCAGGAGGCCCTCGCCGCGGGCAAGGCGGAGATCGCCGCATCGAGCCTCGACGCGCAGTTCGAGTCGCTCGAGGACGTGGGCGAGCTGACCGAGGTCGAAGCGCGCCTCGCGGCGCTCAAGACCGGCGGCCAGCCGCAGGGCCAGCTCGGCGCCTGACCGCCTTCCGACGCCGCCCTCTCCCCGGGGAGGGCGGCGTCGTCGTGTCCGCGGGCGCACTCGCGCGCGCCCTCCGGCAGGGGCAGGATGGGAGGATGGCACGATTCCTCGTGGTCCCGCAGTGGCAGGGCTCCCCCTCGTCGAGGGCGATGGCGCTCATCGACGGCGCCGAGGCCATCGCCGGCGACCTGCCCCGCTCCGCGTGCACCGGCATCGACGTCCCGCTCGAGGCGGGCGACACCCTGGGCACCGGGGTCCTCAGAGCGAGCGCCCTCCAGCGCGTGCGCGACGGCATCGGCGCCGCGCTCGACGAGCACGACGATGAGCCGGTCATCGTCGTCGGCGGCGACTGCGGCGTCGCGGTGCCCGCGATCGGCCGCGTCGCGGCCGACGACCTCGCGGTCGTGTGGCTCGACGCGCACGCCGACCTGCACGAGCCGTCCTCGTCTCCGTCCGGCGCGTTCTCGGGGATGTCGCTGCGCGGCGTCCTGGGCGGCGGCGAGCCCACGCTCGCGCTCCCCCGCGGCGCCGTGACGCCCGACCGCGTCGTCCTCGCGGGCGCCCGGATCCTCGAGGACGAGGAGGCCGACTTCCTGGAGACGAGCGCGATCCGCCGCGTGCCCGCCGCGGAGTTCACCCCCGACGCCCTCGCCGAGGCCGCGACCACCACGGGCGCGGCGCGCGTCTACGTGCACATCGATCTCGACGTCCTCGACCCCGCGCACATGTCGGGGGTCACGGCCCCCACGCCGTTCGGCCTCGAGCCCTCCCAGGTGGTCGCGGCGATCGCGGCTCTGCGCTCGGCGCTGCCGCTCGCGGGCGCATCGGTCGCGGGCTTCGCGCCGTCGTCGCCCGCTGCCGCCGTCGACGACATGGGCACGATCCTGCGCCTCATCGGCGCCCTCGCGCGCTGAGCCCGGGTCAGCGCTCCTCGACGAGGCGGCGCGTCACGACGAGATCGTCGTCCCCGAGGCCGCGTTCGACGAGCTCGTCGAACGCGGCGCGCAGCGCCGGAAGCAGCACGGGGTGCGTGCGCGTCTCCGCTGCCACGTCATCTGCGAACGCGAGGTCCTTCACCATGTACTTCGCGACTCCGGAGGGGCTGTAGTCGCGGGCCACGAGCTTGTCGCGGCGGCTGCGGAGCAGGTTCGATCCCGCGTAGCCGCCGCCGAGCAGCTCCCACAGCTGCCCGGGGTCGATCCCGCTGCGCTCGGCGAGCACGGTGGCCTCGGCGAGCGCGAGCATCGTCGCCGACACGACGAGCTGATTGCACGACTTGGCGACCTCCCCCGCTCCGAGCGGACCGAGGCGCACGGGCGTTCCGCAGGGAGCGAGCACGCGCGCCGCGAGCGCGGCGTCGGCCTCGTCGCCGCCCATCATGATCGAGAGCGTCCCCGCCCTCGCGCCGTCCTCCCCGCCCGACACGGGGCAGTCGACCACCCGCACCCGGCCATCCGTCCGCTCCGCGAGGTCCGCAGCCAGAGCGCGCACGCGCGTGGCCGACGACGTCGAGCCGATGAGCAGAAGGAGGGGATGCGCGACGCCCGCGAGCAGGCCGTCGTCGCCCTCGAGCAGGCCCTCGAGCTCGGGAAGGTCGGGCACCATCGCGAGCACGGCGTCGCTGCGCTCGGCGAGGGCGCGCGGCGTCTCGCACCAGGTCGCGCCGGCGCTCTCGAGAGACGGATGGCGGCGCGTGCGGCCCGTGATCGCGAGCGCGCCGTGCGCCTCCACGAGGTGCTCGGCCATCGGCAGGCCCATCGCGCCGAGGCCCACGACGCCGACGCGGAGAGGAGGATGAGCGTCATCGGTCATGCTCCGACTCTACGGGTTTTGGCCAGAATATGGAACGTCGTACAGAACTTTGGCCGAGCCGGTATGCTGGCACCACCCCACATCGAAGAGGATGGTCATGACCGAAAGCACCGGACGGCTGCGCGCCGTCATCGCCACCGACCTGTCGGAGCAGCTGTGCCGCGAGCTCGAGCGGCGCGAGCCGCGACTCGAGATCGTCCGCGATCCGAGCCTGTGCCGCCCCATGCGGTGGCCCGCGGACTGGGGCGGGGACCCCGCCCACGTCCGCTCGCCCGCCGAGCAGGAGGCGTTCGACGCGCTCGTCGACTCGGCCGACATCCTCTTCTCGATCCCCGACACCGACCCGGCGGCCCTCGCCCGCACGGTGCGCGCGAATCCGCGCCTCCGCTGGGTGCACGTCATGGCGGCCGGCGGCGGCGCCCAGGTCAAGGCCGCGGGCCTCACCGAGGAGGAGCTCGACCGGGTCGTCTTCACGACGAGCGCGGGCGTGCACGGCTCGACCCTCGCGGAGTTCGCCGTCTTCGGCGTGCTCGCGGGCGCCAAGGAGCTTCCCCGCCTGCAGCAGGCGCAGCGCGAGCACGCGTGGGACGACCGCTGGACGATGCGCCACCTCGACGAGATGACCGTGCTCGTCGTGGGCCTGGGCGGCATCGGCAAGGCCGTCGTCTCGCGGTTCGCCGCCTTCGGCGCGCGGGTGTGGGGAACGAGCCGATCGGGCCGCCCTGTCGACGGCGTCGAGCGCATCGTCCCCGTGGACGAGCTCGCATCCGCGGTCGGCGAGGTCGACGCGATCGTCGTCACCCTGCCCGGCACCGCGCAGACCGAGCACCTCATCGGCGAGGAGGTGCTCCGCGCGGTCAAGCCGGGCGTCATCGTGACCAACGTCGGGCGCGGCAGCGTCATCGACGAGGCGGCGCTTCTCGCCGCCCTCGACGACGGCCGGGTGTCGTACGCGGCGCTCGACGTGTTCGAGGTGGAGCCGCTTCCCGACCGGAGCCCGCTGTGGGACCATCCGCGCGTTCTCGTGAGCCCGCACACCGCGGCACTGTCGACGCAGGAGGACGCGCGCATCATGCGCCTCTTCGCCGACAACGCGCGTCGCCTGCTCGACGGCGAGCCCCTGCGTAACGTGGTGGACACCGTCGAGTTCTACTAGGCCGGCCGCGCGAGCGCCGGCATCGCGAAGGAGCGCCATGTCCACTGCCCCCGATCGAGACCCGGCGCCGGCCGTCACGCGCGCCCTGCGCATCCTCACGGCGCTGGCCGACTCCGGCGGAGCGCCGATGACGCTCAGCGAGCTGGCCAGAGCGGTCGGCATCGCGAAGTCCTCCGCCGCGAACCTCTGCGCGGCGCTCGAGGAGGGCGGCATGATCGAGCGCGACGCGCGCGGCTTCCGGCTCGGTCGGCGCACCGCCGAGCTCGGCGGGGCGTTCGCACTGCAGTTCAACCAGGTGCGCGAGTTCTTCGCGATCTGCGCGGCCTCCGAGGTGCTGCACCGGGAGGTCGTGCAGATCGCCATGCTCGACGGAGCCGACGTGCTCTACCTCGCGCGCCACGAGGGGCGCGCTCCGCACCGCCTCGGCACGCCCCTCGGCTCGCGCCTGCCGGCCGCGCAGAGCGCGACCGGCAGGGCCATCCTCATGACCCTCGACGACGAGGACGTCGCCCGCCAGCTGCCGCCCTCGGCGTTCGCGGCCGTGACCGAGCGCAGCGTCACGAGCCTCGAGGCCCTCCTCGCGCTCCTCGCGGAGGCGCGGGAGCGCGGCTATGCGCTCGACGAGAGCGGGTCGTTCGCGGGCATCACGGGCGTCGCCGTGCCCCTGTCGCCGTGGAATCCGAGCGACCCGCCGCTCGCCATGGGCGCGGCGCTGCCCGCCGACGCGACGACTCCCGAGCGGGTCGCCGAGGTCGGCGAGGCGCTGCTCGCGGCGGCGTCGCTCCTGACGAACCCGCTCGCCGTCCGAGGCTCCAGCTCGGACTGAGCGTTCAACCTGTTGCACACCGTTCCATCTGTGGTACGGTGGTCACGTCTCGCGCTCCCGCGAGCGCCCTCATCGAAGGAGATGACGTGAGCACAGCAGCCCCGACTGCCCCCAAGACCCAGTACGACGATCCCGAGTACGCCGCGAACCTCCGGCGCGCCACCCTCGCCTCGAGCGTCGGCAGCGCGCTGGAGTACTTCGACTTCGCGCTGTACGGCCTGATGACGGCCCTCGTCTTCAACCGCCTGTTCTTCGACCCCGCCGATCCCGCGATGGGCGTGATCGGCGCGTTCGCGGTCTACGGCGTGGGCTTCGTCGCGCGCCCGTTCGGCGGGTTCTTCTTCGGGACGATCGGCGACCGGCTCGGCCGCAAGTGGGTCCTCGTCGTGACGATCCTCCTCATGGGCGGCGCATCGACGGCCATCGGCCTCCTGCCGACCTACGAGGTCGTGGGCGTGTGGGCAGCCGTGCTGCTCGTGATCATGCGCCTCCTGCAGGGCTTCGGCGCGGGAGCCGAGCAGGCCGGCGCCACGGTGCTCATGGCGGAGTACGCGCCGGTGCGCCAGCGCGGGTTCTTCGCGGCGCTGCCGTTCATCGGCATCCAGGCGGGAACGCTCCTCGCGGCCCTCGTCTTCTCCGGGCTGTCGCTCATGCCCGAGGACGCGTTCCTCGCCTGGGGATGGCGCGTGCCGTTCCTCGCCTCGTTCCTCCTCATCCTCATCGCGCTGTTCATCCGCATGCGGCTGCGCGAGACGCCGACCTTCGTCGAGCTCGAGAAGCACGAGCAGGTCGCCGCGCACCCCTTCCGCGACATCTTCACGACCGGAATGCCGGGCGTCATCACGGGCATCGGCCTGCGGATGGCCGAGAACGGCGGCTCGTACATCTTCCAGAACGTCGCGCTCGCGTTCGTCGCCGGCACGTTCATCGCGAACCCCGTCGACCGCGGCATCGCGACGTGGGGCGTGACGATCGGCTCGCTCATCGGCATCTTCTCGGTTCCGCTCACCGGCTGGCTGTCCGACCGGTTCGGCCGTCGCCCGGTGTACCGCTTCGGCGCCGTCTTCATGCTGCTCTTCGCGTTCCCTGCGTGGTGGATGCTCTCGCTCGGCGACCCGGTTCTCACGGTGGCCGTCATCGCGATCGGCATCGGCGTCGCCGTCGCCTCGATGCTCGGCCCGCAGTGCGCGCTCCTTCCCGAGATGTTCGGCAACCGCCACCGCTACCTCGGCGTCGCGATGGCGCGCGAGATCTCCGCGGTGCTCGCGGGCGGCCTCGCGGGAGTGCTCGGCACGTGGCTGCTCACGCTGACCGGCGGCAACTGGGTCGTCATGGGCCTCTACCTCGCCACGCTCGCCGCGATCACGACGGCATCGACCTTCCTCATCCCGGAGACCCGCAGCCGCGACCTCCTGCGCATCCAGGACGCCGTCCGCGTCTCGACCGACGAGAAGGACACCGGCCTCGTGTCGGTGGTCATCGCCGACGCGCGATGAGGATCGCCCGCATCGCCTCCCCGTCCGGCGCCGTGCACGCGGTGCCGGACGGGGAGCGCTGGCAGCCTGTGTCCGACCCGTTCGCGGCCTTCGCCTCGGGCGCAGCGCCGGTTCCGCTCGGCGCTCCCGTCGACTCCCCCGTGTTCCTGGCGCCCGTCGACCCCCGCGTCGTCGTGGGGATCGCCCAGCCCGCGCACCCGGGCGGACCCGTCGGCGCGTGGCTCAAGAGCCCGCGCACGGTCGTCGCGAGCGGCGCCGAGGTCGCCCTGCGGCGCGACGCCGGGCGCCCCGTGATCGAGGGCGAGGTCGCCGTCGTTCTCGGGCGGAGCACGGCCGGCCTCACGCCCGAGAACGCGGCGTCGTACGTGCTCGGCGTGACCGCCGTGAACGACGTCTCGAGCCCCGACCGCTCCGATCCGCGCAACTTCGAGGTCAAGGGCGGAGCAGGCTACACCCCGCTCGGTCCGTGGATCGAGACCGCGATCGACCTCGACGAGGTCGACCTCGCCGTCCGCGTCGACGGGGTGGAGCGCGTCCGGACCGGCACCCACGAGCTCCCGGCGCCCGTGGCGGACTGCCTTGCGTACGTCGCGCACTGGATCGAGCTCGGGCCGGGCGACGTCGTGATGACGGGAGCGCCGCGCTCGGCGTTCCCGGTCGAGCAGGGAGCGCTCGTCGAGATCGAGGTCGCCGGCGCCCTGCTGCGCACGCGCTTCCGCTGACCCGCGTGCGCCATCCGCCCCTCGCCCGCCCGGACTGCGGCAGGATGGCGTCATGCGCATCAGCTTCCCGGCCGATCCGGCTCCCGCCCACTGGCGCGAGATCGCCGCGCTGCGGGTCGAGCACGGGCGGCGCATCGACGCCCGCATCCCGCGATGGCTGCTCGACTCCCCCGTGAGCGCGGTCGGCTGCGCGGCCGCGACGGCGCTCGGATGGCTGTGGGGCATGCTGTGGAGCCGCGGGCGCGTCGAGCGCCGCGAGGGCCTGCTCGTCTTCCGCGGGATGCCCGCGTGGACCTTCGGCCGCGGCGGCGTGTGCGTGGGCGGGTGCTTCCTGACCGGCGACCGCAGCGTGTCGACCCGGCTCCTGCGGCACGAGGCCGTGCACCTGCGGCAGTGGCGCCGCTACGGCGTGCTCATGCCCGTGCTGTACCTGCTCGCGGGACGGAACCCGCTGCGCAATCGCTTCGAGATCGAGGCCGGGCTGGAAGCGGGCGGCTACGTCAGCGGATGAGGCTCGCGAAGGCGTCGGGCACGTGGATGGCCTCCGCCGGGGTCCCGAGGGATCCCGTCAGGTGGTCGACGATGTCGGCCGTGCCGAGGAAGCCGCCGAGCAGCACGACGCGCGTCGAGTCGTCGCCGGCGCACATCATCTCGTCGGCCCACGCGGTGACCGCACGGGACAGCGCCTGGCCGGGCGCGCAGGCACGTCCGGTGCCGGGTGCGCCCGAACGCCGGGAGCGGTCGAGCCACGTCACGACCATCCGGGCGGGTGCGGCGATCTCGCCGATCCACGACGCGTCGGGAACCTCGATGAAGATGCGGCCCGTCGAGCAGATCGGCAGCGTCGCGACGAGCGTCTCGAGGTCGACGAGCGACCGCTCGTCGGCCGTGATGAGGTGCTGCACGCGCGCGTGACGCGACGCACGGCAGACCTTGTCGCCGTGCTCCTGGGTCGTCTCGATGCTCTCCATGACGACGCCAGTCTACACCGCGCGAAGGGTTGCCTTACCTCAGCACGGTCAGCTCCCCGCGGGGCGGGGTGGCACGGGGTAGCGTCCGGCGACGGTGATGCGGTTGAACGCGTTGATCGAGACGCTGAGCCAGCTGACGGCGACGTACTCCTGCTCGCTGAGCACCGCGCCGACCCGGTCGTACAGGTCATCGGGGATGCCGGCACGGTGGATGAACGTGTGCGCCTCGGCGAGCTCGAGGGCCGCGCGCTCGCGCTCGGAGAAGACGCCCGACTCGCGCCACACCGCGATCTGCGCGATCTCGTCGACCGTGAGCCCCGCGGCGACGGCCCGATCCACGTGCACGCGGACGCAGTAGGCGCAGCCGTTGAGCTGCGAGCAGTGCAGGAGCACGAGCTCCTTGAGCCGGTCGTCGACGCCGTACTCGCGCGCGATGCGGCCGACGGTCTGCGAGAACGCGTCGAGCGCCTTGTAGGCCTCGATCGCCGACTTGGACAGATGCACGCGCTGCTCGGTCATGCTTCGACCCTAGTGCGCGGAGGCGGACCCGGCTCGGCGGCAGATCGCTCAGCGCCACCCGCCCGCTCCGTGCCTTATGCTCAGATCTGCCGCCGCGCGACGAGCAGTTCGATCCGCGATTTCCCGGGCGGGCCTCGACCTCGCCAGAATGGAGGCGTCGGGAGCCCTCCCGTGCGTCCCGCTCGGCGTCCCCATCGAGGAGTCCTGTGAGCATCGCCCCCGCGAACGCGGCATCCCCCGCCGACGACGCGTTCGACGAGTTCTCGTTCCTGCCGGAGCAGGCCGCCGCTCAGGGGCGCCCCGCCCCGATCGGCCGACGCGAGCGTCTCCTCCTTCGCGACGGACGCGCTCTCAGCGCTCTCGCGTACGGCGAGGGACGCCCGAGGATCGTGCTCCTCCACGGGGCCGGCCTCAACGCCCACACGTGGGACCAGACCGTCATCGCGCTCGGCCTCCCCGCGCTCGCGATCGACCTTCCCGGCCACGGGCACTCGTCGTGGCGCGCCGACGCGGACTACCGCGCCCGCACGATCGCCGATGACGTCGTGCGCGGCATCGAGGCGTGGGCGGACGCTCCCGTCGTCCTCGTCGGACAGTCCCTCGGCGGGCTCACTGCGGCCGCCGTGGCGTCGCGACGGCCCGACCTCGTCGCGCGCCTCGCCATCGTCGACATCACGCCGGGCGTCGACACCTCGGCCGGGCCGGCGATGCTCCGCCGCTTCTACGAGGAGACGGTCTTCGCATCTCGCGACGAGCTCGTCGAGCGCGCGCTCGCGTTCGGCCTCGGCGGCTCGCGCGCGCAGGCCGAGCGGGGCGTCCTCCTCAACTCCCGCGTGCGCGACGACGGCCGGGTGGAGTGGCGCCACCACTTCGCCCAGCTCATGTCCTCGGGGACGCCCTCCCCCGCCGCTGCGCCCGAGAGCGGGTGGGAGGACCTCGCCGGCGTGACCGCCCCGATCGCGCTCGTGCGCGGCACCACCGGGTTCGTCACCTCAGGTGACGCCGACGAGTTCGCCCGGCGCACGGGCGCCGACGTCGTCGCGCTCGACGCCCCTCACAACGTGCAGGAGGTCGCCTTCGCCGACCTCGCATCCCTCATCGCGCGTCTCGCCGCCTCGGCGGGCGCCGCACCGGAAGGACGGCAGACAGCATGATCCGCATCCCCGCGCGCCCGGCGTCCGCCGCAGCGCTCCTCGTGCCCGCCGTGCTCCTCGCCGGCTGCGCCGGCGGCGGGCAGACGTCGCCCTCCGACGCTCCCGCGGGCGAGCCCAACCCCGACGCGAGTCTGCGCGTGGGCCTCGTCCTCGAGCCGACGAACCTCGACATCCGCCGCACCTCGGGCGCCGCGCTCGAGCAGATCCTCGTCGACAACGTGTACGAGGGCCTCGTGACCCGCACGCAGGAGAACGAGATCGTGCCCGCGCTCGCGAGCTCCTGGGAGATGTCGGAGGACGGCCTCGTCTACACCTTCACGCTCGAGGAGGGGGTCGTCTTCCACGACGGCGGCGAGCTCACCGCGCAGGATGCCGTCGCATCGCTCGAGGAGGTCGTCTCCGACGAGTCCGTCGTCGGCCACGACGACCTCGCGAACGTCAAGGCCGTGACCGCTCCCGACGACCGCACCGTCGTCGTCGAGCTGACGGAGCCGAACCAGAACCTCCTCTTCACGCTCACGGGCCCCGCCGGCCTCGTGTTCGACGAGGGCGACGAGACCGACCTCCAGAGCGACGCGAACGGCACCGGCCCGTTCACCCTCGCGGAGTGGAACCAGGGCGAGAGCATCGTGCTCGAGCGCTTCGACGAGTACTGGGGCGAGGCTGCGGGCGTGGCCGAGGTCGTCGCGAGCTACATCCCGGACTTCACCGCGGGCGTGAACGCGGCACTCGACGGCTCGCTCGACGTGCTCACGGCCGTCGACCCCCAGCTCGCGCCGCAGCTCGACGGCGCGAACGGCTTCACGCTCACGACCGGTCGGACCACGGACAAGTACGTGCTCGCGTTCAACAGCGCCGAGGCGCCGCTCGACGACGCCCGCGTGCGGGAGGCCCTGCGCCTCGCGATCGACCACGACGCCCTCGTCGAGGCCGTGGGCGCCGGCGTGACCCAGTACGGCCCGATCCCCGAGCTCGACCCGGGCTATGAGGACCTGTCCGACGTGGCGCCCTTCGACCCTGACCGCGCGCGGCAGCTCCTCGCGGAGGCCGGTCAGGAGGATCTCGAGCTCGAGCTCACGATCCCCGCGTTCTACGGCACGACGGCGTCGACGTTCCTCGTCTCGGCGTTCCACGACGTCGGGGTCGAGCTGACCGTGAACCCCGTCGAGTTCTCGACGTGGCTGCAGGACGTCTACACGAACGGCGACTACCAGCTGAGCTTCGTGAACCACGTCGAGCCGCGCGACTTCGGAGCGTGGGCGAACCCCGACTACTACTTCCACTACGACAGCGCCGAGGTCCAGGAGCTCTACGCGCAGGCGATCGCCGCGATCGATCCGGACGAGTCCGCCGATCTGCTCGCGCAGGCCGCGCGGATCGTCGCCGAGGACCACGCCGCCGACTGGCTCTACACGGGCGAGACGATCGTCGCGGTGGGGCCGGGCGTCGCGGGCTTCCCCGTCGACTCGATCAACTCCCGCCTCGACCTCGCGTCCGTGACGCTGGCCGACTGAGGTCCCTCCGCCGGTGCTCCGGTACACGCTGACGAGGCTCGCGCTGCTGGCGCTCGGGCTGCTCGTCGCGAGCGCGCTCGTCTTCGCGACGCTGCGCGTGCTGCCGGGCGACGTGGCGCAGCTCGTCGCGGGCACCGAGGGCAGCCCCGGCCAGGTGGCGGCGATCCGCGAGCGCCTCGGCCTCGACCGGCCCGTCCTCGTGCAGTACGCCGACTGGATCGGCGGGATCCTGCGCGGCGACCTGGGCCGGTCGCTCCTGACCGGCACCCCGGTCGCCGACGAGCTCGCGTCGAAGGCGCAGGTGACGGTGCCGCTCGGCGTGCTCTCGCTCGCCATCGCCCTCGCGATCGCCGTCCCGTTCGGCGTCCTGTCGGCCATCCGCCGCGGGCGCCCCGTCGGCACCTCGATCAGCGTCGTCGCGCAGCTGCTCGCCGCGGTTCCCGTCGTCTGGGCCGGGATGATGCTCGTCGTCGTCTTCGCGATCACGCTGGGCTGGCTGCCCGCGCAGGGATTCCCGCGCGCGGGCTGGTCCGACCCGGCCGCCGCGCTGCGAGCGCTCACGCTGCCCGCCCTCACGGTGGGCGTCGTCGAGGGCGCGCTCCTCCTCCGCTTCGTGCGCAGCGCGACGCTGCAGGCGCTCGGCGAGGATCACGTGCGCACGGCGGCGGCGAAGGGGCTCACGCGCACCCAGGCGCTCGTCCGGCACGGCCTGCCGTCGGTCGGCCTGTCGATCATCACGGTGCTCGGCCTGCAGATCGCCGGCATCGTCGTCGGCGCTGTCGTCATCGAGCAGGTGTTCAACCTCCCCGGCATCGGGCGGATGCTCGTGGCGGATGTCGGCGCGCGCGACCTCGTGAAGGTGCAGGGCGAGCTGCTCGTCCTCACGGGCTTCGTGCTCGCGATCGGGTTCGCGGTCGACATCGTGCACCGTGTGATCGACCCCCGGCAGAGGGAGGCCGCATGACACCCGCGCGCGTGCTCTCGCGCCTGTGGCGCACGGGGACGGGGCGATTCGGCCTCGTCGCGGTCGCCGTGATCGGCGTCGTCGCCCTCGTGTCGCTGCTCTGGACCCCGTTCGATCCGCGCACGGTCGACCTCGCGGCGCGCTGGACGGGCCCCGGATGGCCGCACCTCCTCGGCGGCGACGCGAACGGGCGCGACATCCTCAGCCTGCTCATGGTCGGCGCGCGCACGACCGTGCTCGTCGCGGCGGGCGCGGGCGCGGTGGCGACAGCCGTCGGCGTGCTGCTCGCCGCGCTCGGCGCCCTCACCGCGCGGCCCGTGCGCGAGGCCGTGGCGGTGCTCGTCGACATCCTCATCGCCTTCCCCGTGCTCCTCATCGCCATGATGCTGTCGGCCGTGTGGGGTGCGTCGCTGTGGATCGTCGTGTGGTCGGTCGGCATCGGGTTCGGCGTGAACATCGCGCGGGTCGCCCGCGCCGAGCTGCGCCGCGTGCAGCGCAGCGACTTCGTGCTCGCGGCGCGCGCGTCGGGGCTCACGACCGTGCAGACGCTCACGCGCCACCTCCTCCCGAACGTGCTGCCGGTGTTCATCGTGCAGCTGTCGTGGTCGATGGCGGCGGCCGTGCTGGCGGAGGCGGGGCTGTCGTACCTCGGCTTCGGCGCCCCGGTCACCGAGCCGAGCTGGGGCCTGCTCCTCGGCGACATGCAGCGCTACATCTCGCTGCACCCGCTCTCGGTGCTGTGGCCGGGACTCGCGATCACGGTCACCGTGCTCGCGCTGAACCTCCTCGGCGACGCCCTGCGCGAGGCGACCGACCCGACCCTGCGCCGCGGCGAGGCCAAGCCGCAGGCGCATCAGCCGGTGGTGGTCGCATGAGCCTCGAGGTCTCGGGTCTCACGATCGAGATCGGCGGTCGCCGCGTCGTCGACGACGTCTCGTTCGCCGTGCCCGACGGCGCGCGGCTCGGGCTCATCGGCGAGTCCGGGTCGGGCAAGTCGCTCACGGCGCTCGCGATCCTGGGCCTCCTGCCCGCGGCCGCCACCGCGAGCGGCAGCGTCCGCTGGCAGGGCGCCGAGATCCTCGGCATCCCCGACCGCGAGATGGCGCGGCTGCGGGGCGACGAGATCGGCATGGTCTTCCAGGAGCCGCAGACCGCGCTCAACCCGATCCGCACCGTGGGGCGCCAGATCTCGGAGGCCGTGCGCATCCACCGCGACGTCTCCCGGCGCGAGGCCGCGGAGATCGCCGTCGCCGAGGCCCGTCGCGTCGCGCTGCCCGACCCCGAGCGCATCGTCGCCCGCTACCCGCACCAGCTCTCGGGCGGGCAGCGCCAGCGGGTCGCGCTCGCCATGGCGCTCGCATGCCGCCCGCGGCTGCTCATCGCCGACGAGCCCACGACGGCCCTCGACGTCACGATCCAGGCCGAGGTGCTGCGCCTGCTCCTGTCGCTCGTCGCGGACGACGGGATGTCGCTCGTGTTCATCACGCACGATCTCGCGGTGCTGTCGCAGGTCGCGACCCACGGCGTCGTGCTCGAGGACGGCCGCGTCGTCGAGGATGCGCCCGTGTCGCGGCTGCTCACGGCGCCGCAGCACCCCGTCACGCAGGGCCTCCTGCGCGACGCGACCGCGACGCTCTGGCGACCCGCGGGCGCGGAGAACGCCCCGCGCGATGACGGCTCGGCGAAGGGGGCGGATGGCCGTGGCTGACGTCCTCCTGCGAGCGCGCGCGCTCGAGCGGCGGCACCTCCATCCGCGCACGACGCTCTTCGAGCGGCGGCGCGAGACCGTCGCGCTGCACCCGACCGACCTCGACATCCGCCGCGGCGAGGCCGTCGGGATCATCGGAGAGTCCGGGTCGGGCAAATCCACGCTCGTGCGCCTCCTGCTCGGGCTCGACGTCCCGACGGCGGGCACCGTGGAGTACGACGGCCGGCCGGTCGACGCCCGCGCCCCGGCGCGGGCGCTGCACGGGCTGCGGCGCGCGACGGGCATCGTCTTCCAGGACCCCTACGCCTCGCTCGACCCCCGCATGACGGTCGCGCGCATCGTCGAGGAGCCGCTGTGGGCGCTCGGCATCCCGGGAGACCGCGCGGCGCGCGTCCGCGAGGTGCTCGCGCAGGTCGGCCTCGAGCCCGACATGGCCGACCGCTACCCGCACGAGTTCTCCGGAGGCCAGCGTCAGCGCATCGCCCTCGCCAGGGCCATCGTCCACCGCCCGGAGACGCTCGTGGGCGACGAGCCGCTGTCGGCGCTCGACGTCACGGTGCGGGCGCAGATCCTCGCGCTCCTCGCCGACCTGCGCGCCCGCGAGCGGATGACCCTGGTGCTCGTCTCGCACGACATCGGCGTCGTGCAGAACCTCTGCGACACGGTCGTCGTCATGAAGGACGGCCGCGTCGTCGAGCACGGGCCGACCCCGCAGGTGCTCCTCTTCCCGCGCGAGGACTACACGCGGCGGCTGCTTGCGGCCATCCCGACGATCGACCACCCGCGCGCCTGACCCGGCACGGGGCATCCGCACGCGCCCGCGGCACGGGGCGGTCGCCATCCGTTTGCCGTCCGTTCACGCGCGCGCGTCAGGCTCGCCCCATGTCGATCGAGCGCGCCGCAGCCGGACCGCACCGCAGCCCCGCGACGACCGCCGCGGCCACGCTGTGAGCGCCGCGCCCACGACCCTCGCCGCCGTGTGGCGGGGCGCCGACGGCATCCGGATCGAGGAGCTGCCGGTGCCCGCGCCGCGGCCCGGCGAGCTCGTCGTCGAGATCGACCTCGCGACCGTCAGCGGCGACGACCGCCGCACCGCGTCGGACGCGCACCGCGCACCCGCTGCCGTGCTCGGCCACGAGGCGGTCGGACGCGTCGTCGCCGCCGGAGTCGGCGCACCGGCGGCCGAGGGCGATCGGGTCGTCTGGGCCCCATCCGTCGGATGCGGGATGTGCGACCGCTGCCGACACGGACGGGTCGCGCGCTGCCGCAAGCTGCGCGAGATCGGGCGCGAGCCCATCGACGGACCGTGGCCGCTCTCGGGCGCCTACGCCCGGCACATCCTCCTCCCGTCCGGATCGACCGTGGAGCGGGTGCCGGACGAGCTGTGCGATGCCGTCGCGGCGCCCGCGGGCGGCGCCACGGCGACCGCGATGGCCGTGCGCGAGGCGTCGGGCGACCTCACGGGCCTGCGCGTCCTCGTCTGCGGTGCGGGGATGCTCGGCCTCACGGCGACGGCGGTCGCCCGCGAGAGCGGGGCGTCCGAGGTGGTCGTCCTCGATACCGACGCGTCGCGCCGCTCGCTCGCGCTCGCCTTCGGGGCGACGGCGGTCGTGGGGCCGCGAGATCGCCCGGGCGAGGCGGATCTCGCGTGGGAGCTCTCGGGAGCGGCCGAGGCGGCCCCGGGCGCGCTCGCGGCACTCGCGATCGGCGGCCGGCTCGTCCTCGCGCGCGCAGCCGCGACATCCGCCGCGGTCCCTGTCGACCTGGACCGCGTCGTCCGCCGCGGGCTCGCGATCACCGGCGTGCTCGGCTCCGAGCCCCGCCACCTGCGCGAGGCGGTCGCGTTCCTCGCGTCCACGCGGACGCGGTACCCGTGGGAGCGGCTCGTCGCGCCCGCGATGGGCCTCGAGCACCTGGCGCTCCTCCTCGCGCAGCCCGCGAGCGTCGCGCCGCGGACCGCGATCGCGCCCTGACGACGGTCAGTCGTCCGAGCCGAAGACCCGCGAGAGCACGCCGCGCTTCCGCTTCGGCGTGAGCGACTTCTGGAGGTACACCGTGCCGAGCCAGCGGTCGAACTTGAAGCCGACCTTGCCCATCCGCCCGACCTCCTCGAAGCCGAAGCGCTCGTGCAGCGCGAGCGACCCCTCGGCGCCCTTGTCGCTGATCACCGCGACGATCTGACGGAGCCCCTTCTCCTCGCACGCCTCGATGAGGGCGGCCAGGAGCGCGGTGCCGAGGCCCTTGCCCGTCGCGGCGTGCCCGAGGTAGATGGAGTTCTCGACGGTGTACCGGTACGACGACTTGCCCGACCACGGCGACACGAGCGCATAGCCCAGCACCTGCCCGGTCGGCGCGACGGCGACGAGGAAGGGGAGGTCGAGCTTCTGCAGGTGGAGGAACTTCTCCTTCCACTGCCGATGCGTCCACTTCTTCTCGTCGAACGTCACGACCGAGTTCGTCACGTAGTAGTTGTAGATCTCGCGGATGTCCTCGATGTCGCGCATCTCGGCGGGGCGGATCTCGTACGAGAACGGGCGCTCGGGGGCGGGCCGACGCTGCAGGTGCAGCGGCAGGCGTCGGCGCTTCTGGTATTCCTCCTCGAGCATGCGTCCAGCCTACGCGGGGATCGTCCAGTCGACAGGGCCGGCGCCCTGCTGCGCGAGCAGCGCGTTCGCGCGTGAGAACGGCCGCGATCCGAAGAAGCCGCGGCTCGCCGAGAGCGGCGAGGGGTGGGGCGACTCGATCGACGGCACGCCGCCCAGCAGCGGCTTGAGGTTCGCGGCGTCACGCCCCCACAGGATCGCCACGAGCGGCCCGCCGCGCTCTGCGAGGG
Source organism: Microbacterium sp. SA156 (assembly GCF_049065455.1). NCBI lineage: Bacteria > Bacillati > Actinomycetota > Actinomycetes > Micrococcales > Microbacteriaceae > Microbacterium > Microbacterium sp. SA156. The sequence goes on along the minus strand of NZ_JBAKGU010000009.1, from coordinate 75,199 downwards.
CGCGGATCGCGGTCTCGGTCACCCGCTCCCACCCCCATCCGCGGTGCGACGCGGGCGCACCCGGGCTCACCGTGAGCACGCGGTTGAGGAGCATGACGCCCTGGTCGCTCCACGCCGAGAGGTCGCCGTGGGGCGCGGGCGCGACGCCGAGGTCGCTCTGCAGCTCGCGATAGATGTTCTGCAGGCTGCGCGGGATGGGCCGGACGTGTCGCTCGACCGCGAACGACAGGCCGATCGGATGGCCCGGGGTCGGGTACGGGTCCTGCCCGACGATGAGCACGCGGACGTCGGCGAGCGGGCGCTGGAACGCCCGCAGCACGCGGTCCCCCGCGGGCAGATATGGCCGCCCGGCCGCGACCTCGGCGCGGAGCCGGTCGCCGAGCGCGGCGATGTCGGCGGCCACGGGTGCGAGCGCGTGCGCCCAGCCGGCGTCGATGAGGCCCGCCTCGGCGAGCTCGGGAAGGGAGCGCCCTGCCATGTCGAGCGCGCTCACGCGGTCGGGGCGAGGCCGAGGTCCTCCTCGCGCACGGTGCCCCTGGCCGACCAGGGGAAGTCGATCCAGAGGTCGGTGTCCTTCCACGCGTAGTCGGGCTGGATGATCGTCGACGGCTTCGTGAAGATCGTGACCGACCGCACGTCGGCGCCCTTGTCGGAGAGCAGCTGGACGGCGAGTGCGAGCGTGCGCCCCGAGTCGGCGACGTCGTCGACGAGGAGCACGCGTCGTCCGTCGAGGTACTCCATGTCGAGTGCCGGCGGGAGCACCTCCGGCGCGTCGAGGACGGTCCCGATGCCCGTGTAGAACTCGACGTTGATGGCGCCGCAGTTCTTCGCGCCGAGGCCGTAGGCGATGGCGCCGGCGGGGAGGAGTCCGCCGCGCGCGATCGCGACGACGACCTCGGGCTCGAAGCCGCTGTCGAGGATCGTGCGGGCGAGATCGCGCGTCGCGGCGCCGAAGCCGTCCCAGGTGAGGACTTCGCGCTCGGTCGGAGTGTCGGTCACGGGCGTTCCTTTCGATCGTGTCTCAGTCATCGCGCCTTCCCGGGCCGGAAAACCAGGGAAAACGAGACATGCAAGTCAGACCCATCCCGCATGTCTCGAAAACCGCCGCCATCCGGGCGGGAAAACCAGGGAAAACGAGACATGCGGATGGTGCGGATCAGCTCTCGCGGACGGCGAGAGGGCCGCGGTGCAGGAGATGGGCGGCCGCCTGGGCGACGGGCCGCACCGTCACGAGGTCGAGGTTCACATGCCCGGGCGCCTCGAGGGCGTACGCGATCACGTCGGCCACGTCGTCGGCGGAGAGCGGACTGTCGACGCCCGCGTACACGGCGTCCGCCGCCTCCTGGTCGCCGCCGAGGCGCGTGAGCGAGAACTCCTCGGTGCGCACCATCCCCGGCGCGATCTCGATCACGCGCAGAGGCTCGCCGTTGAGCTCGAGCCGGAGGGCGTCGACGATCATCGACTCCCCGGCCTTCGCGGCGTTGTAGCCGGCGCCGCCCGGATACGCGCGCTGAGCAGCCGTCGACGTGACGAAGAGCAGGTCGGCGTGGCCCGCTCCCCCGCGCACGGCGTCGCGCAGCTGCGGCAGGAGAGCCCGCACGAGCCGCTGCGCGGACAGGACGTTCGCCTCGAACATCCACGTCCACTCGTCGGCGTCGCCGTCCTCGACGCGGTCGGTGCCGCGCGCGCCGCCCGCGACGTGCGCGAGCGCGTGCACGCCGCCGCTCGCGGCGAGATGCGCGGCCAGGGCGTCGACGTCGGCCTGCCGGGTGAGGTCGGCGGCGAACACGTCGGCGCCCGTCTCCGCGGCGAGCGCCTCGAGGCGCTCGGCCCGCCGGGCGACGCCCGTGACGTCCCATCCGCGCGAGCGCAGCAGGCGCACCGTCGCCGCGCCGATCCCCGAGCTCGCTCCCGTCACGACCGCACGCCTGTTCGCCATCCGTCCAGTATGCCGTCCCCGACCGAGGGCGCACCGTGACGGCCTGTGACGAGCCGTGACGGCATGCGACGCGCGATATGACGCCGCGTGTCCCGTGCGTTGCCCGGGCACCGCGGGTTCCGTACTGTCGCAGTCATGCCCGAAGGCGGGCATCCCCGAGCAGATCCCACGACCATCCTTCGAGCAGGAGACACGCATGAGCGAGAACTGGCGCTTCGAGACCACGCAGATCCACGCTGGCGCGCAGCCCGACCCCGTGACCGGGGCCCGCGCGACGCCGATCTACAACACGACCTCGTACGTGTTCCGCGACGCGGACCACGCGAAGAACCTCTTCGCGCTCGCCGAGTTCGGCAACATCTACACGCGCCTGCAGAACCCGACGCAGGATGTCGTCGAACAGCGCATCGCGGCGCTCGAGGGCGGCACGGGCGCGCTCCTCGTGGCGAGCGGCCAGGCCGCCGAGACCTTCGCCGTGCTCAACATCGCGCAGGCCGGCGACCACATCGTGTCCTCGAGCTCGATCTACGGCGGCACCTACAACCTCTTCAAGTACACGCTCGGCAAGCTGGGCATCGAGGTCACCTTCGTCGAGAACCAGGACGACCCCGAGCAGTGGCGCGCGGCGGTCCGCCCGAACACGAAGCTGTTCTTCGCGGAGACGATCGGCAACCCCGCCATCAACGTCCTCGACATCCGCACGGTCGCCGACATCGCCCACGAGAACGGCGTGCCGCTCATCGTGGACAACACGATCGCGACGCCGTACCTCATCCGCCCGTTCGAGCACGGCGCCGACATCGTCGTGCACTCCGCGACGAAGTTCCTCGGCGGGCACGGCACGGTCCTCGGCGGTGCGATCGTCGACGGCGGCCGCTTCGCGTGGTCGCAGAACGTCGAGAGGTTCCCGGGTCTCACCGAGCCCGACCCGTCGTACCACGGCGCGAGCTACACGACCGCCGTGGGCGACGAGCTCGCGTACATCATCAAGGCGCGCGTGCAGCTGCTGCGCGACCTCGGCTCGGCCATCGCCCCGCAGAGCGCGTGGCAGCTCATCCAGGGCATCGAGACGCTGTCGCTGCGGATCGAGCGCCACGTGCAGAACGCCCAGGAGATCGCGGAGTGGCTCGAGAACCACCCCGACGTCGCGACGGTCAACTACGCGGGTCTCCCGTCGTCGCCGTGGTACGCGAACGCGAACCGCTACGCGCCGAAGGGCGTCGGCGCCGTGCTGTCGTTCGAGCTCAAGGGCGGCGTCGACGCGGGCCGCGCGTTCGTCAACTCGCTGGGCCTGTTCAGCCACCTCGCCAACATCGGCGACGTGCGCTCGCTCGTCATCCACCCCGCATCGACGACGCACTCGCAGCTCACCCCCGAGCAGCAGCTCACGAGCGGCGTGACGCCGGGACTCGTGCGCCTGTCGATCGGCCTCGAGAACGTCGACGACCTCAAGGCCGACCTCGAGCAGGCGCTCGTCGCGGCCCGCGAGACGGCGGCGGCCGCTCGGGCCTGACCCGCGAACACGATGGATGCCCCGGGCGCGCGCCCGGGGCATCCGCCGTATCCGGCGACGCGTAACAGTGGCGGGGGCGCCCCGCAGAGCACGGGAGAATGGACGGATGGACTGGCAGATCTCCGAGGACACGGTGCCGTCTGCTCCCGTCACGGAGGCCGACGCCCGCTCGATGGCCGGCCGTCCGCCCGCGACGGGAGCGTGGCTCGACGGCGATCCCGTGGGGGATCGCCGGTTCGCCGCGTTCGGACCGCTCACGACCGAGAGCGGTGCGGAGCTGCCAGGGTTCCGCCTCGCGTACGAGACGTGGGGCGAGCTGAGCCCCGCCCGCGACAACGCGGTGCTCATCCTGCACGCGCTGACCGGCGACAGCCATGTCCGCGGCCCCGCCGGCCCCGGGCATCCGACCGCGGGATGGTGGGACGCGCTCGTCGGGCCGGGGCTCGCGATCGACACCGACCGGTGGTTCGTCATCGCCCCGAACGTCCTCGGCGGATGTCAGGGCTCAACCGGGCCGGCGAGCATCCACCCCGACGGCGAGGCCTGGGGCTCGCGCTTCCCGTATCTCACCATCCGCGACCAGGTCGCCGCGCAGGTCCGCCTCGCCGACGCCCTGGGCATCGACCGCTGGGCCGCCGTGATCGGCGGCTCGATGGGCGGCATGCACGCGCTCGAATGGGCCGTCGGGCTGCCCGACCGCGTCGAGCGGCTGGCCATCCTCTCCTCGCCCCCGATCAACACGGCCGACCAGATCGCCCTGAACTCCGTCCAGCTCGAGGCGATCGAGATCGATCCCCGATTCGCGGGCGGCGACTACTACGACGCGGCACCCGGTGAGGGGCCGCACCGCGGTCTCGCGCTCGCCCGTCGGATGGCCCTGCTGAACTACCGCAGCCCCACCGAGCTCAATCAGCGGTTCCAGCGGTCGTGGCAGTCCGACGTCAGCCCCCTCGGCTTCGGCGGCCGCTTCGCCGTGGAGTCGTACCTCGACTTCCACGGCAACAAGTTCACGCGCCGCTTCGACGCGAACACGTACATCCGGCTCGTGGAGGCGATGGACTCGCACGACGTCGGCCGCGGCCGCGGCGGTGTCGAGGAGGCCCTGTCGGAGGTCACCGCGACGACGCTCGTGCTGGGGATCGACAGCGACCGGCTCTTCCCCGTCGACGGGCAGCACCGCATCGCGCGCAGCATCCCGAACACGCTCGACGGGCAGGAGTCGGTGGTGCTGCACAGCGACTTCGGCCACGACGGGTTCCTCATCGAGACCGAGGCCGTCGCCCACCACCTCGGCCGCCTGTTCGCGGCGTAGCGCGGGTCAGTCCCAGACGCCGGTCGCGAGGAAGCGGTCCATCCGCTCGCGGTGCGGCGCGAGGTCGTGCCCCTGCGCGGCGACCCACGCGTCGTCGTGGTAGGTGTGAGCGTAGCGCGCGCCGCCGTCGCAGATGAGGGTGACGACGCTGCCCCGCTCCCCCGCCGCGATCATCCGCGCGATGATCTGGAACGCGCCGACGAGGTTGGTGCCGGTCGAGCCGCCCGCCCAGTGCAGCGTGCGCTCCCTGAGGAGGCGGATGGCCGCGAGCGACGCCGCGTCGGGGATCGGGAGCACCTCGTCGATCACTCCGGGGACGAACGACGGCTCGACGCGCGGGCGCCCGATGCCCTCGATGCGGCTCGGCATGCCCGTCGTGTGGTCGGAGCGCCCGGTGCGCCATCCGCCGTAATACGCGGAGTTCTCCGGGTCGACGACCGCGATCCGGGTCGGATGGCGGCGGTAGCGCACATAGCGGCCGAACGTCGCGCTCGTGCCGCCGGTTCCCGCGCCCACGACGATCCACGCGGGGACGGGATAGCGCTCGGCGGCGAGCTGCTCGAACACGCTCTCGGCGATGTTGTTGTTGCCGCGCCAGTCGGTCGCGCGCTCGGCGTACGTGAACTGGTCGAGGTAGTACCCGCCGCTCTCCGCCGCCAGGCGCTCCGCCTCGGCGTACATGTCGCCGGGGACGTCGACGAAGTGGCAGCGCCCTCCGTAGAACTCGATGAGCTCGATCTTCTCGGGACTCGTCGCCCGCGGCACGACCGTCACGAAGTCGAGCCCGAGCATGCGCGCGAAGTACGCCTCCGACACGGCGGTCGATCCGCTCGACGCCTCGACGAGCGTCGTCCCCTCGTCGATGCGCCCGTTCACGAGCCCGTAGAGGATGAGCGATCGCGCGAGACGGTGCTTGAGCGAGCCGGTCGGGTGCACCGACTCGTCCTTGAGGTACAGGTCGATGCCCCACTCCGACGGAAGCGGGAAGACGTGCAGGTGCGTGTCGGCGCTGCGGTTCGCATCGGCCTCGAGCAGGCGGATGGCGTCGCGCACCCAGGTGCATCGGTCGGTCACGCCTTCGACCCTACGCGGCGTCCTGCGCCGCGAGCGGATGGCCCGGGCTCAGACCGTGGGGATGGGCGAGGTGCCGGTGTCCTCCGAGGAGAAGGATGCGAGCATCCGCGCGTCGGAGCGCCGTTCGGCCGCGAAGGCGACGAGCGCGATCGCCATCCCGACGAGTGACAGGACGACGCCGACCCACACCGGGGCGACGTATCCCCATCCGGCGGCGATCACGGCGCCGCCGAGCGCCGCCCCGAGGCTGTTGCCGACATTGAGCGCCGAGTGGTTGAGGGCGGCGCCGATCGCCTGGTGGTCGCGCGCGACGTCGAGCAGGCGCAGCTGCACGGTCGGCGTCGCCGTGGCCGAGACGGTCGCGAAGACGAACAGGCCGACGACGAGCGCGACGGTGAGGTGGGCGACGACGCCGACGAGGGCCGACGCGCCGGCGAGCGCGAGCAGACCGTAGACGAGGGTGCGGCGCACGCTGATGTCGGCGAGCAGGCCGCCGAGCAGGTTGCCGATCGTCATGCCGAGCCCGATGGCGACGAGCGCGATCGACACGACCCACTCCTCTGCCCCGGCGACCTCGGTCACGAGGGTCGCGACGTAGCTGTACACCGCGAAGAACGCGCCGAAGCCGATCGACCCGATCGCGACCGTGAGCCAGACCTGGGGGATGCGGAAGATGCCGAGCTCGTGGCGGACCGTGCGACCCGCGTCACCGGGCTGCGCGGGCACGAAGAAGGCGATCATGAGCAGGGCGAGCAGGAAGACCGCCCCGACGACGACGTAGGCTGCGCGCCATCCGAGCTGCTGACCGAGGAGCGTGCCGCCGGGCACGCCGACCACGTTCGCGATCATGAGGCCGCTCATGACGATCGAGATCGCGCGGCCGCGCTTCTCGGGGCCGAACAGGTCGGCCGCGACGACGGCGGCCATGCCGAAGTAGGCGCCGTGCGGCAGCCCCGACAGGAAGCGCGAGAGGCCGACGAGCTCGAACGTCGGCATGATGACGGTGAGCGCGTTGAAGACGAGGAGCGCGAGGGCGAGGGCGATGAGCACGCGGTGACGCGGGAACCGCGACACGAACGCCGCGATCGTCGGCGCTCCGATGACGACGCCGAGCGCGTAGAGGCTGATCAGCACGCCCGCCTGCGCGACGGCGTCCTCGGGGCTCGCGGCGTGGACGGCCGGCAGGAGGTCGCCCGCGATGCGCGGGAGGAGGCCCATCGAGACGAACTCGGTCATGCCGATGCCGAAGGCGCCGATGGCGAGCGAGAGGAGCGCCCACATCGCCGCACCCCTCGACGTGGTGGTCGAGGTGGTCACCAGGAGAGTCTACGGGCCGTGCGCGGCGCCGCTCTCACGGAAGCCTCAGTCCAGCTCTCCGATCGCGCGCTCGAGGCGGTCGATCTTGCCGTCGATCTCGCCGTGGTATCCCGGGCGGATGTCGGCCTTCAGCACGAGGGAGACGCGGGAGCCGAACGGCATGACGGCCTCGGTCGCGCGGCGCACGACATCCATCACCTCGTCCCAGGTCTCGCCCTCGATCTCGGTGAACATCGACGTCGTGCGGTGCGCGAGGCCCGATTCGCGGACGACCTTGACGGCCGCGGCGACCGCGTCGTGCACGGAGCCGTCGGCGCTGCCGTCTCCCGAGGGAGCGACGGAGAAGGCGACGAGCATGGGATTCCCCTTTCGAAGGACGGTCAGGACTCCGCGAGCGCGACGGCGCGCGGGCGGACGCGGACGGGCACGCGCGCCATGCGCGCGACCGCCCAGACGAGGAGGACGACGAGCAGTGCGTTGCGCGCCGTCAGGACCGACACGGCGAACGGCTCGGCGAGCATGACCCCCATGTAGAGGATGGGGTACACGAGCTGGGTGAGGAGCGCGCAGCACAGCGCGAGGAGAGCCGGCCCCCGAGCACGTCGCCGGTCGACGACGAGCCACAGCGCGATCGGCGCGATGAGCCAGTCGTGGAACTGAGGGGAGCCGACCTTGTTGAACACCATGAACGCGAGAACGAGGGCCAGCGCGAGCGGCGGCACGAGCGAGCGGTACGCGGCGCCCCGGCGCGCCTGGACGACGCCGAGCACCGCGATCGCGGCGACCGCGGCACCGAGCAGCGGGGTCATCGCGGCGATGACGGCATCGACCTGCGGTCCCGTCACCTGGAACGTGAGGATGTCGCGGTCGTAGAAGATCCACCAGTCCGGGATGTGCAGCGCGGCGCCCCAGAGGTAGAACGTGCTCACGGGCGCCTCGAGCTGCAGGCCGCGCCCCGTCTGCATCGTGACGAATCCGAGCAGGTGGGCCGCTCCCCCGCTCACCACGACGACCGCGACGACGAGGGCGGAGGCGACGGCAGCGCCGACGAGCACGGCCCCTCGGCGGCGCATCGCGACCACGGCCGTGGCCACGAGCGCAGCCGGCCACACCTTGATCCAGGCGGCGGCCGTGAGGAGGGCGGAGGCGACGGTCGGCCGCGTCGCGAGGAGGAGCAGCCCGACGATCGCGATCGGCACCGTGATCGCGTCGAGCCGGAACATCCCGACCGGCCCGAGGAGGAGCGCGAAGCCGAGCCAGAACCACGCGGCCGTGCGGCGACCGCGTGACCGTCCGTCTCCGACGAGGAGCCAGAAGGCGACCGCGTCGCACAGCGTGACGAGGATCGCCCACGCGAGGTCGTATCCGCCGATCCCGGCGAGGGCGTGTGCGAGCAGCATCGGCGCGAGGGCCAGCTGCGGGTAGACCCACGCCTCGGTGACGCCGACGATGCCGTGGCCCGCGAGGGCGCGCGCCGACCACGGCTCGTACACGAGGTGGACGTCGCCCATCGGCTGGTTGGGCATCCACCACCCGGCCGCCGCGACCCAGACGTGCACGAGCGTGAACGCGATCCACAGCAGCATCCGCCTCGGCACGCCCCCATCCTACGGACCGCCCCTCCGGCCATCCGCCCCCGTGCATGTCTCGAAAAGAAACGGATTCGGCGCGTCTATCCCTACCCGGGTGAGACATGCCGGGTCGGGCCTTGGCGCGTGGCCCTGGCGCATGTCTCGAAAGGGCACCGTTTCGGGGTGTCTATCCCTACCCAGGTGAGACATGCCGACCCGGGCCCGGTCGCATGTCTCGAAAAGGCACGGTTTCGGCGCGCCAATCCCTACCCGGGTGAGACATGCCGGCCCCGGCCCGGTCGCATGTCTCGAAAAGGCACGGTTTCGGCGCGCCAATCCCTACCCGGGTGAGACATGCCGACCCGGGCCCGGTCGCATGTCTCGAAAAGGCACGGTTTCGGCGTGCCAATCCCTACCCGGGTGAGACATGCCGGCCCGGGCCCGGTCGCATGTCTCGAAAAGGCACCCTTTCGGCGCGTCTATCCCTACCCGGGTGAGACATGCTGGCTCCGCCCGGCCGCCCCGCCCMGGCCGCCGCCCGGCCTCCGCCCGGCCGCCACCCCGGCGGCCGCCCCGCCCCAGCCCCCGCCCCAACCCCAGCACCAGCCCCCGAACACGCCCGCGCCGACTCAGGCGGCGAGCGCGGCGGCGAAGGCGGCCGGAAGCGCCTCGGCCACATCGATCGCGGCGATCGGATGGCCGCGGCCGGAGGCGATGCGTCCGGCGGTCCCGTGGAGCCAGGCAGCGGTCGCGGCGATCGGGCCGAGCTCCTCGACGTCGAGCTCGCGCCCCGCGACGCGGGCGGCCGCCGCTGCTCCCGCGAGAAGAGCGCCCGCCGCTCCGGCCAGGACGTCGCCCGTGCCCGCCGACGCGAGCCAGGGCGTGCCGGAGCGGACGACCGTCCACCATCCTCCGGGCGTCGCCACGATCGTCGCGGCGCCCTTGAGGAGCACGACGCCGCCGAGCGCGACCGCGGTCTCGCGGACCACGAGCACGCGCTCTCGGAACGGGCCGCTCAGGCGCGGGGCGAGCGGATCCTCCTCGACGTCGTCGATGCCGAAGCCGAGCGGAATGCGCACCTCGCGCAGCTCCCCCTCGTGCGGCGTCACGATGAGCGGGCCCGTGGCCTCCGCGGCGAGGTCGAGCGCCCCCGCGTCGACGACGACGGGCAGCGGCCGGTCGCGCAGGATGCCGCGCAGCAGCCGCGTCTCATCCTCGCCGCGTCCGCGCGCATCCACACCGGAGCCGATGACCCAGGCGTCGGCGCGCCCCGCGCCGAGCACGGTCTCGGGTCGGCGCTGCAGCACGAGACCCGCGACGTCCTCGGGGCCGTCCCACCGGACCATCCCGACGCCCGCGCGCCACGCGCCCTCCGTCGAGAGCACCGCCGCGCCCGGGTACGCGAGCGACCCCGTGCGCAGGGCGACGACGCCTCGGGAATACTTGTGGTCGTCTGCGGTTGGCACTCGCAGGACGCGGACCGCGTCCTGGGCGGTCCACTCATCCGAGTGCCATGCGTGTCCTCCCGGCATGCCGCCACCCTACTCGCGCTGTGCGCGGCGCCGACGAGCGCCGCCGGATCGGAGCATTGTGAGCCAGCTGTTCAGCCCCCTGACCGTCCGCGAGACGACGTTCCGCAACCGCCTGTGGGTGTCGCCGATGTGCATGTACAGCGCCGAGGACGGCGTCGTGAACGACTGGCACCACGTGCACCTCGCGCAGTTCGCATCGGGCGGCGCGGGCCTGGTCATGAGCGAGGCGGCGGCCGTCTCGCCCGAGGGCCGGATCTCGCCGCGCGACGCGGGCATCTGGAACGACGCCCAGCGCGACGCGTGGGCCGAGGTCGTCGCCGCGATCCACGCGCGGGGCGCGCTCGCGGCCGTGCAGCTCGCGCACGCGGGTCGCAAGGGCTCGACCTGGTGGCCGTTCGCCGACGCGGAGGGCAGCGTTCCGATCGAGGAGGGCGGATGGCCCACGGTCGCCCCGTCTCCGGTCGCGTTCGACGGCTACGCCGTCCCGCAGGAGCTCGACGAGGCGGGAATCGCGCAGGTGATCTCGGACTTCCGCGCCGCCGCCCGGCGCGCCCTCGATGCCGGCTTCGACGTCGTCGAGGTGCACGCGGCGCACGGCTACCTCCTGCACGAGTTCCTCTCGCCGCTGTCGAATCAGCGCACCGACGGATGGGGCGGCTCGCCGGAGGGCCGGGCACGGCTCCTGCTCGAGGTCGTCCGCGCCGTGCGCGCCGAGGTGGGCGACGGCGTGCCCGTCTTCGTGCGCTTCTCCGCGACGGACTGGGCCCCGGGCGGGCTCGAGGTCGAGGACGTCGCGACCGCGGCGACCTGGGCGCACGAGGCCGGCGCCGACCTCTTCGACATCTCCACCGGGGGTCTCGTGCGCCACCAGCGCATCGAGCCGGGACCGGGCTACCAGGTTCCGCACGCCGCGCGCATCCGCGAGCTCACGGGCCTCCCCACGGCGGCCGTGGGGATCATCACATCGGGAGAGCAGGCCGAGGAGGTGCTCGCCGAAGGCGCAGCCGACGCCGTCTTCGCGGGTCGCGAGTTCCTGCGGGATCCGCACTTCGCGCTCCGTGCGGCGGCCGAGCTCGGCGAGCCGGCCGACGCGCTGTGGCCGCCGCAGTACCTGCGCGCGCACCGCGAGCGCGTGGCGGCACGACGCTGAGCGAGACGCGCGTCCAGAGGCGTGCCGTATCATGAGCGGCACGATGGACGACCCTCCGAGTTACAGACGATCGCCCCACTGCCCGCCCTCCGAGCCCCTCGGAGGTGACGAATGATGGATTACGTCTTCCTGGGCGTGGGGCTCATCCTGACGATCGGAACCGGTCTGTTCGTCGCGAGCGAGTTCGCGCTCGTGAACCTCGACCGCGCCGAGCTCGAGGCGCGCCAGTCGCGCGGCGAGAGCCGCCTGTCTCTCACGATCCGCGCGCTGCGGCACACCTCGACGCACCTGTCGAGCGCCCAGCTCGGCATCACGCTGACGACCCTGCTCACGGGCTACACGCTCGAGCCCGCGTTCTCGAACCTGCTGCGGCCGGTCCTCATCGGCTGGGGCGTCGCCGAGCCGGCCGTCGCGCCCATCGCGACCGTCGTGGCGATGGCCGTCGCGACCATCCTCTCGATGATCCTGGGCGAGCTCGTGCCGAAGAACTTCGCGCTCGCGCTGCCGCTGGCCACGGCCAAGGTGGTCGCGCCGTTCCAGATCGCGTTCACCGCCGTGTTCCGGCCCGTGATCGCCCTGCTGAACGGCAGCGCCAACGCCGTGCTGCGGGCGATGGGCATCGAGCCCAAGGAGGAGCTCTCGGGCGCCCGCTCGGCCGAGGAGCTCTCGAGCCTCGTGCGGCGCTCCGCTCTCGCGGGCGTCCTCGAGGAGGACACCGCGACCCTGCTCGACCGGAGCCTCACGTTCGCGCGACTCAGCGCGGGCGACGTCATGACGCCGCGGCCGCGCGTCCACGCGGTCGCGGCCGGCGACTCCGCCGACGAGGTGATCCAGCTCGCGCGGCAGACCGGGCACAGCCGGTTCCCCGTGTACGACGAGTCGATGGACGACATCGTCGGCATCGTGCACCTCAAGGCCGCGGTCAGCGTTCCGCGCGAGCGGCGAGGCGACGTGCCGGCGGCCGCCCTCGCGAACGAGCCGCTGCGCGTTCCCGAGACCGTGCACCTCGACGCCCTCATCGCCGAGCTCCGGGTCGGCGGCTACCAGATGGCCGTCGTCGTCGACGAGTACGGCGGCACGGCGGGCGTCGTGACCCTCGAGGACCTCGTCGAGGAGATCGTCGGCGAGGTGTCCGACGAGCACGACCGCCGCCCCGCGGGGGTCGTGCGCCACCGCGACTCGGTGACCTTCCCCGGTCAGCTCCGCCCCGACGAGCTGCGCGACCGCGCAGCCGTCGAGGTGCCGGAGGACGACGCGTACGACACGGTCGGCGGATTCATCATGAGCGTGCTCGAGCGCGTGCCCGTCGTCGGAGACGCCGTCCGCGTCGACGACGGCACGCTCACCGTGGAGCGGATGGACGGGCGCCGCGTCGACCGCGTGCGCTTCACCCCCGACCCGCTCCCCGAGGGCGCTGAGGACGAGGAGGGCCGGCGATGAGCGACTGGGCCGGACTGGCATGGCTCGTGGTGCTGCTGCTCGCGAACGCCTTCTTCGTCGGCGCCGAGTTCGCCGTCATCTCGGCGCGGCGCTCGCAGATCGAGCCGCTCGCCGAGAAGGGCTCGCGCGCGGCGCGCACCGCGCTGTTCGCGATGGAGCACGCGACGCTCATGCTCGCGACCTCGCAGCTGGGCATCACGATCTGCTCGCTGCTCATCCTGAACGTCTCGGAGCCGGCGCTGCACCACCTCCTCGCGGTGCCGCTCGGGCTCACCGGGATGGCCGAGGCGGCCGTCGACACGATCGCGTTCGTGATCGCGCTCGTGTTCGTCTCCTACCTGCACGTCGTGTTCGGCGAGATGGTCGCCAAGAACATCGCGTTCTCGGTTCCCGACCGCGCCGTGCTCCTGCTCGCGCCGCCGCTCGTGTGGGTGTCGAAGGTCTTCCACCCCGTGATCTGGGCCCTGAACTGGCTCGCGAACGCGGTGCTGCGCCTCTTCGGCGTCGAGCCGAAGAACGAGGCCGCATCGACCTTCACCCTCGACGAGGTCGCCACGATCGTCGCGCAGTCGCGCCGCGAGGGCGTCCTCGACGACACCGCCGGAACGGTCGCGGCCGCGGTGGAGTTCACCGACAAGAAGGCGAAGGATGTCGCGGTGCCGCTCGCGCGGATCGTGACGCTTCCCGAGCAGGTCACGCCCGACGAGGTCGAGCGCGCGGTGGCGAAGCACGGCTACTCGCGCTACGTGATCGTCGACGATGCGGGCGACCCGGTCGGATACGTCCACCTCAAGGACATCCTCCGCGCCGCGAACGGCGACGATCCGGATGAGAAGGCCGCGCGCCCCATCCCGCCCAAGCGGATCCACGCGATGGTGCCGGTTCAGGAGACGACCGACCTCGAGGACGCGCTGGCGATCATGCGCCGCGCCGGGCGCCACCTGGCCCGGGTGCGCGACGCCGAGGGCACGACGACAGCCGTGCTCTTCCTCGAGGACATCATCGAGGAGCTCGTGGGCGAGGTCCACGACGCGACCGAGCGCTCCCGCCGGCGCTGACGCGACGCCCCGGCGCTCCCCGTCACCAGCTGACGGGGAGCGCCTTCCCCTCCTCGTAGCCCGCCGCGGACTGCAGGCCGACGCGGGCGCGGTCGTGGAACTCCGCCACGGTCGCGGCGCCCGCATACGTGAACGACGAGCGCACGCCCGAGGTGATCATGTCGACGAGGTCCTCGACGCTCGGGCGGAGCGGGTCGAGGTAGATGCGCGACGACGAGATCCCCTCGGCGAACAGCTCCTTGCGTGCACGCTCGTAGGCGTCGAGTCGGCCGAAGCGCTCCTGCACGGCCTTCGTCGAGGCCATCCCCCACGACTCCTTGAAGATGCGACCGTCGGCGTCCGTCTGCAGCGAGCCCGGCGCCTCGATGGTGCCGGCGAACCACGAGCCGATCATGACGCTCGCGGCGCCCGCCGCGAGCGCGAGCGCGACGTCGCGCGGGTAGCGGACGCCGCCATCCGCCCACACGTGCGCGCCGAGGTCGCGCGCGGCCTCGGCGGTCTCGAGCACGGCCGAGAACTGGGGCCGCCCGACGGCGGTCATCATGCGGGTCGTGCACATCGCGCCGGGGCCCACGCCGACCTTGAGGATCGACGCGCCGGCCGCCACGAGGTCGCGGACGCCGTCGGCCGTGACGATGTTGCCGGCCACGACCGGGATGCCGAGGCCGAGGCCCGCGACGACGCCGAGCGCGCGCAGCATCCCCTCCTGATGCCCGTGCGCGGTGTCGACCACGAGCACGTCGACGCCCGCCGCCGCGAGCGCCCGGGCCTTCGCCTCGACGTCGCCGTTGATGCCGATCGCCGCGGCGACGACGAGGCGGCCGCCGGCGTCGACCGCGGGGCGGTAGAGCGTCGACCGGAGGGCGCTGCGGCGCGTCGCGGTGCCCACGAGCCGGCCCTTGCGCACGACCGTCATCATCTCGACATCGGCGTCCACGAGCAGGGCGAACGCATGCCGCGCGTCGGTGACGTCGTCGGCGTCGATCGACGGCACGGGGCCGCGCACGAGGTCGCCGAGCGCGGCGTCGGGAAGCGCGGTAGCGAGCCGAGACGCCGGCAGCATGCCGCGGATGTCGGACGCGTGCGGGAGCTCGCCATCCGCTCCCTCGCCGCGACCGACGACGATGCCGTGCCCCTCGAGCGGCGGCAGCACGCGACGCGCCTCCTCGACCGTCGTCTCCGGCGCGAGGATGAGCGGCGTGTCCCAGTGCACCGGCTGCCGCTTCACCCAGCGGATGGCCGCATCGAGGGCCTGAAGGGGCATGTCCTGCGGGAGCACGCCGAGCCCGCCGCGGCGCGCGAGGGCCGCCGCGAGCCGCGGGCCCGTCACGGAGTTCATGTTGCTCGACACGAGCGGGATGGTCGCGGTCGTGCCGTCACCCGGCGCGAGGTCGACCTGGAGGCGGCTCGTGATCGCCGATCTGCGCGGCGCGAGGAAGACGTCCGAGTAGGTGAGATCGACCGTCGGGGGCTCGCCGATGAATTCCATGTCGCCCACGGTAGCGCCGCCCTGTCGGAACGCGGCGGCGCGCGACTGTGCGTGCCATCAGAGCGCGTCGCCTCAGGGCGTTCCGCGCGGCGAGTGGGCTAGGCTGGATGCCTGAACGCACGCGCATCGTCCCGGTGCGAAGAGACCGCCTCGGGAGGTCCGGTTCGGGGGTTTTCCGCATCGGAGCATGCGTGCCATCGATTCAGGGACGAAAGTGGGCGATCCTGCCGTGTCAAGCCGTGTGACGGGCGTCGGTACCTCGAGCGAAGACGAGTTCGGTGCCAACGAGTGGCTCGTCGAAGAGCTCTATGAGCAGTTCAAGGTCGACCGCAACGCGGTCGACAGGGAATGGTGGCCGATCCTCGAGGCGTACGGCGCAGGCGCCGGCGCGCCCGCGGCTCCGGCCGCTCCGACCGCGACGCCCTCGGGCGGCCCCGCGCATCCGCCGACGGCGCCGATCCCCGTCGTCGGGCAGCAGCCGGTCGCGCGCACGACGGCGCGCCCCGCGGCGCCCGCGCCCATCCCGGCCGACCAGCCCGTCTCGAAGCCCGCGAACGGCGACGACCAGCGCGAGGCCGAGGAGGACAGGGTCACCGTCCTCAAGGGAATGACCAAGACGCTCGCGAAGAACATGGACGAGTCGCTGACCGTCCCGACCGCGACGAGCGTGCGGACCATCCCCGCGAAGCTGATGATCGACAACCGGATCGTCATCAACAACCACATGGCGCGTGCACGCGGCGGCAAGGTGAGCTTCACGCACCTCATCGGGTGGGCGCTCATCCGCGCGCTCAAGGAGTTCCCGAGCCAGAACGTCTTCTACGCCGAGATCGACGGCAAGCCGTCGGTCGTCGCCCCCGCGCACATCAACCTGGGCATCGCGATCGACCTGCCCAAGCCCGACGGCTCCCGCGCCCTCATGGTGCCGAGCATCAAGAAGGCCGACACGCTGACCTTCAACGAGTACCTCGCCGCCTACGAGGACCTCGTCAAGCGCGCTCGCGCGAACAAGCTCACCGCGGCCGACTTCGCGGGCACGACGATCTCGCTCACGAACCCCGGCGGCATCGGCACCGTCCACTCGGTGCCCCGCCTCATGAAGGGCCAGGGCTGCATCATCGGCGCGGGCGCCCTCGAGTACCCGGCCGAGTTCCAGGGCGCGAGCCCGAAGACGCTCAACGAGCTCGCGATCGGCAAGACGATCACCCTCACGAGCACCTACGACCACCGGGTCATCCAGGGCGCCGGGTCGGGCGAGTTCCTCAAGAAGGTGCACGAGCTGCTGCTCGGCGAGCGCGACTTCTACGAGGAGATCTTCGCGGCCCTGCGCATCCCGTACGCGCCGATCCACTGGAACCCCGACGTCGCCGTCGACCTCTCCGAGCGCATCGACAAGACCGCGCGCGTGCAGGAGATCATCAACTCCTACCGCGTGCGCGGGCACCTCATGGCCGACGTCGACCCGCTCGAGTACGTCCAGCGCGAGCACCACGACCTCGACATCGAGTCGCACGGGCTGTCGTTCTGGGATCTCGACCGCGAGTTCGTCACGAACGGCTTCGGCGGCAAGCGCCAGATGAAGCTGCGCGACGTGCTCGGCGTGCTGCGCGACACGTACTGCCGCACCGTCGGCATCGAGTACATGCACATCGCCGACCACGAGCAGCGCGAGTGGTTCCAGCAGAAGCTCGAGGTCAAGTACGTCAAGCCGGACCACGACGAGCAGCTGCGCATCCTCCGCAAGCTCAACGAGGCCGAGGCGTTCGAGACCTTCCTCCAGACGAAGTACGTCGGCCAGAAGCGCTTCTCGCTCGAGGGCGGCGAGTCGCTCATCCCGCTCCTCGACCGCATCCTGCAGGGCGCGGCCGACGGCGGGCTCGAGGGCGCCGCGATCGGCATGCCGCACCGCGGCCGCCTCAACGTGCTGACGAACATCGCCGGCAAGGCGTACGGCGAGGTCTTCCAGGAGTTCGAGGGCGCCCTGCCCGGCAACAAGCGCGGCTCGGGCGACGTCAAGTACCACCTCGGCACCCAGGGCACCTTCACGTCGGACGGCGGCTCCTCGCTCGAGGTGCTCCTCGCCGCGAACCCGTCGCACCTCGAGACCGTCGACGGCGTGCTCGAGGGCATCGCGCGCGCCAAGCAGGACCGCGGCCCGATCGCGTCGTTCTCGTGGCTGCCCGTCCTCATCCACGGCGACGCGGCCTTCGCGGGCCAGGGCGTCGTCGTCGAGACCCTGCAGATGTCGCAGCTGCGCGGCTACCGGACCGGCGGCACGGTGCACATCATCGTGAACAACCAGGTCGGCTTCACAACGCTGCCGCAGGACTCGCGGACCTCGTACTACGCGAGCGACACGGCCAAGACCATCCAGGCGCCGATCCTCCACGTGAATGGCGACGACCCGGAGGCCGTCGTGCGCGCCGCGGAGCTCGCCTTCGAGTACCGCGAGCGCTTCCACCGCGACATCGTCATCGACCTCGTCTGCTACCGCCGCCGCGGTCACAACGAGGGCGACGACCCGTCGATGACGCAGCCGCTCATGACCGACCTCATCGAGGCGAAGCGCTCCGTGCGCCGCCTGTACACCGAGGCCCTCGTCGGCCGCGGCGACATCACCGAGGAGGAGTACGAGCAGGCGAAGGCCGACTTCCAGAACCGCCTCGAGGTCGCGTTCGCCGAGACGCACGCGGTCGAGACGGGGGCGAACCCCGTCGTCACGCCCGAGGTCGAGCAGGACCCGGTCGTCGGGGAGCCCGACGTCACCGGCGTCCCGGTCGAGGTGATCCACCAGATCGGCGATGCGCACGCGAACAAGCCCGAGGGCTTCACGGTGCATCAGAAGCTGCAGCAGCTGCTCGACAAGCGCGTGCAGATGAGCCGCGAGGGCAAGATCGACTGGGCGTTCGGCGAGCTCCTCGCGTTCGGATCGCTCCTGCTCGAGGGCACGAACGTCCGCCTCGCGGGCCAGGACTCGCGTCGCGGCACGTTCGTGCAGCGCCACGCGGCGTTCCACGACCGCGTGAACGGCCAGGAGTGGCTGCCGCTCGTCAACCTCTCGGAGAGCCAGGGCCGCTTCTGGGTGTACGACTCGCTCCTCAGCGAGTACGCAGCGCTCGCGTACGAGTACGGCTACTCGGTCGAGGCCGAGGAGGCGCTCGTTCTCTGGGAGGCGCAGTTCGGCGACTTCGTCAACGGCGCGCAGTCGGTGATCGACGAGTACGTCTCGTCGGCCGAGCAGAAGTGGGGCCAGGAGTCGGGTGTCGTGCTCCTCCTCCCCCACGGGTACGAGGGCCAGGGCCCCGACCACTCGTCGGCGCGCATCGAGCGCTTCCTGCAGCTGTGCGCGCAGGACAACATGACGGTCGCGCGTCCGTCGACGCCCGCGTCGTACTTCCACCTCCTCCGCCGCCAGGCGTACGCACGGCCGCGCAAGCCGCTCATCGTCTTCACGCCGAAGGCCATGCTGCGTCTGCGCGGGGCGACGAGCGAGATCCAGGACTTCACGCAGGGCCGCTTCCAGCCGGTTCTCGCCGACGACCGTCCGATCGACAAGGCGGGCGTCACGAAGGTGCTCCTGCACTCGGGCAAGATCCACTGGGATCTCCGCGGCGAGCTCGAGAAGAACCCCAACCCGTCGATCGCGCTCGTGCGCCTCGAGCAGTTCTACCCGGCGCCCGTCGAGGCGCTGCAGGCCGTGCTCGCGGAGTACCCGAACGCGGAGATCGTCTGGGTCCAGGACGAGCCCGAGAACCAGGGCGCGTGGCCGTTCATCTCGCTCGAGGTCGCCGGCCGTCTCGGCCGCACGATCTCGGTCGTCTCGCGACCGGCTGCCGCCGCGCCGTCGACCGGGTCCTCGAAGATCCACGCGGTCGAGCAGGCCGAGCTGATGGGCCGCGCGCTGGCCTGATCCGCACGATGAAGCGGCCGGTCATCCCTCGGGATGGCCGGCCGCTTCGTCGTGCGGTGCGGATGCCGCGAGCTCAGTACCAGATGCTGAGCGACGGCGGCTGGGCGGGCCGGAACGCGACGTCGAGCGCCGCCGCGACCGCACGGTCGCCCGCCATGCGACGTGCCGCGAGGAGACCGAGGGCGGGCACGCCCCCGAGGAAGATCGAGGACAGCTGCGCGATCCCGAGCCGGAGGTCGGGCGCCGCGTCCGTCGGCGCGACGTGCGCACGGCCATCCGCGCCGATCTCGAGGTGCCACGTGCCCGTCGTGAGGTCGAGCGGGTCGGTCACCTCGAGCGTCGCCGTCGCCGGTGCGGAGTACGTGCGCGCCTCGAGCGCGCGCGGCACGTCGAGGATGCGCAGCCAGCCGTGGTCGCGGATGGTCTGCACGGCACCGCGCTCGTCGCTCACGAGCCAGCGGAGCGGGTCGTCGACGGGTCGCAGGTCGGTGCGGACCTCGGCCACGAGATCGTGCTGGAGGGCGAAGCGCAGGAGGGCGGCGGTCGCGTCGTCGGTCTCGGCCGCAAGATGGCGGATGTCCAGGCGCGCGAGCGCGAAGTCGCTCTCGCCCTCGGCGATCCGGTAGGCCATCGCGCCCCGCACGGCGCCGTCGGCGTCGACATACCGCACGCCGCGGACGCTGTCGCCGTCCTTCACCGAGGAGGACAGGCCAGCGTGCTGCCGCCAGCGCCGCGGCCATCCGGCGATCTCGCCCGCGCGCAGCGTGCGCTGACGGTCGTGCACCTCCCCGAGGTCGCGCGCGAGCTGCTCGCGGCTCACGAACTCGACGCGGCCGTCGGGCTCGCCCCCGGACCATCCCGCCCGCCGCACATCGATCGTCCACCGGCCCATGGGGATCGCCGATCCGAAGCCGTACCGGCCGTAGATGGTGGTCTCGGTCACGGTCAGCCCCGCCATCGCGAGGCCGGCCTCGGCCGCGGCGCGCACCTCGCCCTCGAGCATGGCCCGCGCGATGCCGCGCCGCCGGTGGGTCGGCGACACGGTCACACCGCTGATCGCCCACATGTCGAGCTCGCCGCCGGGGATCGTCAGCGGCGTGACCCACGAATCGACCGTCGCGACCGGGATCTCCGGCTCGGCGATCGACGCGTCGAACACCGCCGTGTACCGGCGGTCGGCGAGCTGGGTGTGCTGCTCGGTGAGCGACTCGTCGTTCACCTCCGGGCCGAGGAATCCGCGCGACACAGCTTGGAGCGTGCGGCCCAGCGCGTCGCGGTCCGCCCCGTCGACGAGCCGGTAGTCGAGGCCGGCGGCGGCGAGGCGCGCGTGAGAGGTCGGGTCGGCGGGAACAGTGCGTGCGTCGATGGGGCTCACCGCACCAGCCTACGTGCGGGCGCGGACGCCGGTTCCGAGCCGCCGCCCGCGGCGGCAGGCGCGGAGCGGCGCAGGATGGCCCGGCGCGGTGCCCGAAGGGATCAGGCCCCGCGCGGGCGCACCTGCTCCCCCGGGCGTCTCCCGAATCGGACCGGTGGGGCGGATGTCGTCGTGTGCGCACGACACGCGCACACCAGTCCCGCGGCTCCGACAGGAGTGACGCCGGAGCCGTTCCGGGAATCGGACCGGCGGGACGGGTGTCGTCCTCTGAGCACGACACGCGCGCAGCAGCCCCGCGACTCCGACAGGCGTGACGCCGCGCGGGCCCAGCGGGATGGCTGCCGGAGGGCCTCAG
Organism: Microbacterium sp. SA156; assembly: GCF_049065455.1. NCBI lineage: Bacteria > Bacillati > Actinomycetota > Actinomycetes > Micrococcales > Microbacteriaceae > Microbacterium > Microbacterium sp. SA156. Next base: position 54,164 of record NZ_JBAKGU010000009.1, on the reverse strand, counting down.
GCCCCGAACATCTGCTTCCCGAAGACGATGACGACGATCCCGAACAGGGCGGCGGCGATGCAGAGCCCGAAGCACGCCCACGCGCCGACGCGGGCACCCGAGAAGCCGCCGACTCCGGGTTCGGGGGCCGTGGCGAGGAGGCGGACCCCGAGCGCGAACAGCGCGGGGAGGCCGGCGCCGAGCAGGAGCCCGGCGACGAGCACCTGGCCGACGGAGCCGAGGATCGCGGAGACGTCGATGGCCATCAGCGCACCACCTTCACGACGCTCGTCACGTTCGACGTGTCGAGCGTGACGCCGTCGTCCTTCCAGTCGTCGTTGACGTTGTGGTGCGACACCTCATTGTGCGTGGAGCGCCAGTACATGTAGCCGGACAGCCCGATGAGCAGGGCGAAGACGATGAGGACGCCGATGAGGCCGGGGAACGCGGAGCCGATCCACCAGCACACGCCGCCGACAGCGGCCGCGGCCGGCAGCGTGATGATCCACGCGATGCCCATCCGCCCCGCGAGCTTCCAGCGGACCTCGGCGCCCTTGCGCCCCAGCCCAGTGCCGAGGATGGATCCGGTCGCGACGTGCGTCGTCGACAGCGGGAGGCCGAGGTGGCTCGAGGTGAGGATGATCGCCGCGCTCGACGTCTCCGCGGCCATCCCCTGCGGCGCCGACAGCTCGACGAGGCCCTTTCCGAGCGTGCGGATGATGCGCCATCCGCCCAGGTAGGTTCCGAGCGCGATCGCGAGGGCGCACGTCAGCTTCACCCAGAACGGGACGTCGTCCTCGGGGTTCACCGCCCCGTATGCGATGAGCGCGAGGAAGATGACGCCCATCGTCTTCTGCGCGTCGTTGGTGCCGTGCGCGAGCGAGACGAGCGACGCCGAGCCGAGCTGGCCCCAGCGGAAGCCGCGCTCGGACTTCTCCGCCGGCACGCGGGCGGTGATGCGGTAGACGAGCACGGTGCCGACGCCCGCGATGAGGGCCGCGATGAGCGGCGACAGCACGGCGGGGATGAGCACCTTGCCGACGATGCCGGCCCACACGACGCCGTTCGCGCCGTTCACGATGCCCCAGACGAACGCCGAGCCGACGAGCCCGCCGAAGAGCGCGTGGCTCGACGACGACGGGAGGCCGAAGAGCCAGGTCACGAGATTCCAGATGATCGCGCCGACGAGGCCGCAGAAGACGATGAGCATCAGCTCCTCGCCCTGCGCCTGGTTCAGGTCGACGACGTCTCCGCCGACCGTCTTCGCGACCTCGATCGAGAGGAACGCGCCGACGAGGTTGAGCACGGCTGACAGGGCGACAGCCGCCTTCGGTCTCAGAGCCCCGGTCGCGATGGACGTGGCCATCGCGTTGCCCGTGTCGTGGAACCCGTTGGTGAAGTCGAATGCCAGGGCGGTGACGACCACCAGCAGGAGGACGAAGAGCTCTTCCACGACGTCTATTGTCCACCCCGAGACTGTGTGCTCGACGCCACGGTCTCAGGGGCGGTCTCAGACCGCTGTGTGGGCCGCCTGCGCCGCGCGCAGCTGGGCGAGGACGTGGTCGCGGAGCTCCTCGGGGGCGACCTCCTCGCGGCAGGAGCGCTGGATGGCCTCGGTGAGCGTGCGCTCGACGAGGACCTCGCCCTGGCAGCTCGGGCAGCTGTCGATGTGCTCCTTGATGTCGGAGTGCTCGGTCCGGCACAGCTCGATCGCGCCTCGGAGGTACGCCTCGAGGTCGCGCCGTGCTTTCTCGCAGCCGCAGTCGGTCATTTCTTCGCTCCTGTCTCGGCGGCCGAGATCCCGCGCTCGGCCGCATACTCGGTCAGCATCCCGCGCAGGAGCCGCCGGCCACGGTGCAGGCGGCTCATGACGGTGCCGATGGGGGTCTTCATGATGTCGGCGATCTCCTGGTAGGCGAAGCCCTCGACGTCGGCGAGGTACACCGCCATCCGGAAGTCGTCGGGGATGGACTGCAGAGCGTCCTTCACGACCGAGGCGGGCATGCGGTCGATCGCCTCGGCCTCGGCCGAGCGGCTGCTCATGGCGGTCGTCGACTCGGCGCCGCCGAGCTGCCAGTCCTCGAGGTCGTCGATCGTGCCCTGGTAGGGCTCGCGCTGCTTCTTTCGGTACGTGTTGATGTAGGTGTTCGTGAGGATGCGGTACAGCCACGCCTTGAGGTTGGTCCCCTGCGTGAACGACGACCACGACGCGAACGCCTTGACGAACGTCTCCTGGACGAGGTCCGCCGCATCCGGCGGGTTCCGGGTCATCCGCATCGCCGCGCCGTAGAGCTGGTCCATGAAGGGGAGCGCCTGCTCTTCGAACTGCGCGCGCGCGTCTGCCGGGGAGGGCTGTGCGTCGCTCATGATCGGCAAGTCTAGGCGCGCCGCGTCGGCGCCGCCGCAGGGCCCCGCGTCGACGTCCTCACGCGGATTCGCAAGGGTGGCGAACATCCGGCTCCTCTCGTGCATTCAGTAGGGTGGAACGCGATGACTGCCCGTGGGTATTCCCCCGACGGCCATGGCGCCGTGAACAGACCGCAGGGCGCGTACGAGGCGCCCGTCGCCGAGCGTGCGCTGGACGCGACCCTGGCCGTGCCCGGGTCGAAGTCGCTCACGAACCGCGAGCTCGTGCTCGCGGCCATCGCAGACGGGCCGAGCACCCTGCACCGGCCGCTGCACTCGGACGACTCCCGCCGGATGATCGAGGCGCTCACCCAGCTGGGTGTCGGGATCGAGGAGGTCGAGGGCGACAGCCCGTTCGGGCCCGACCTGCACGTGACCCCTGCCGCTCCCCTGCGCGGCGGCGGCACGGTCGACTCGGGCCAGGCCGGCACGGTGATGCGGTTCGTCGCCCCGCTCGCGGGCCTCGCCGACGGCGACGTGCTCGTGACCGCTCACGAGAGCGCGCTGCACCGGCCGATGGGCGAGATGATCAAGGCGCTGCGCGACCTCGGCGTCGACATCGACGACGAGGGGCGCTGGTCGCTCCCCTTCCGCGTGCACGGACACGGCCATCTGCGCGGCGGGGAGATCGACATCGATGCCTCGGCGTCGAGTCAGTTCGTCTCGGGCCTCCTGCTCGCCGCCCCGCGCTTCGACGTGGGGCTGCGGCTGCGCCACGTCGGCGCCCGCCTGCCCAGCGTCCCGCACATCGACATGACGATCGAGTCGCTCGCGCGGCGCGGCGTGCTCGTCGAGCGGTCGGGCCACGGCGAGTGGATCGTGCCGGCCGGCCCCGTGCGCGCCAAGGACATCGCGATCGAGCCCGATCTGTCGAACGCCGCGCCGTTCCTCGCGGCCGCCATGATCGCGGGCGGCCACGTGACGGTGACCGGATGGCCCGTGCACTCGACCCAGCCGGGAGCGCACCTCACGGAGATCCTCGCGCACATGGGCGCGCGCGTGACGCGGCGCTCGGGTGCGCTCACGGTCTCCGCGGGCAAGGGCCTGCACGGCGTCGACCTCGACCTCTCGGCGGTGAGCGAGCTCACGCCGACGCTCGTCGGGCTCGCAGCGTATGCGGACGGACCGTCCACCTTCCGCGGGATCGCGCACATCCGCGGGCACGAGACCGATCGCCTGGCCGCGCTCGCCCAGAACCTCCGCGCGGTCGGCGGCGAGGCCGAGGAGCTTCCGGACGGCATCCGCGTGTTCCCGCGGCCCCTCCGCGCGGGCACATGGCGCGCGTTCCACGACCACCGCATCGCGACCACCGGCGCGCTTATCGGGCTGCGCACCCCGGGTGTCGTCGTCGACGACATCGGCACGACGGCGAAGACGCTGCCGGAGTTCGCCCAGCTGTGGGAGGGCCTCGTCGGCACGAGGTCGAGGAGCACCTCGGCGTGAGCTGGCTCGGCGACTCCGACGACCTCGACGACGAGTTCGACGAGTCGGATGTCCGTGTGCGGCCGAACCCGAAGGCCAACCGGCCGCGCACGAAGCGGCGCCCCGCACACGAGGACGCCCGCATCGCGCGGGTGCTCGGCGTCGACCGCGGGCGCTACACCCTGCTCATCGACGAGGACGGCCCCGACGAGCACGAGGCGACGGCCGCCCGCGCGCGCGAGCTGCGCCGCACGCCGATCGTCACGGGCGACCGCGCGCGCGTCGTGGGCGACACGTCGGGCCGTGAGGGCACGCTGGGGCGCATCGTCGGCATCGAGGAGCGCACGTCGCTCCTGCGTCGCAGCGCGGACGACACCGACCAGGTCGAGCGGGTCGTCGTCGCGAACGCCGACCAGATGCTCGTCGTCGTCGCCGCGGCCGATCCCGAGCCGCGCCCGCGCCTCGTCGACCGCTACCTCGTGGCGGCCCTCGACGCCGGCATCCGGCCGCTCCTCGTCGTCACGAAGACCGACCTCGCCGACCCCGAGGGGTTCCTCGCGCACTTCGAGGGCCTTCCCGACCTGCGCGTCTTCCGCAGCGCGCGCGGCGAGACGCCGGTCGCCGAGATCGGAGCGGCGCTCGTGGGCCATTCGACGGTCTTCGTCGGGCACTCCGGCGTCGGCAAGTCGACGCTCGTGAACGCCCTCGTGCCCGGCGCCGGCCGCGCGACGGGGCATGTGAACGAGGTGACCGGCCGCGGCCGGCACACGTCGTCCTCCACGGTGTCGCTGCGATACGAGGGCCGACGGGGCAAGGGATGGGTGATCGACACCCCGGGCGTGCGCTCGTTCGGGCTCGGCCATGTCGACCCCGCGAACATCCTCCGGGCGTACCCCGATCTCGACGCCGTCGCCGAGGAGTGCCCGCGCGGCTGCACGCACCTGCCCGACGCGCCGGACTGCGCGCTCAATGAGGCGGTCGCGGAGCACCGGCTGCCCGCGCCGCGCCTGGACTCGCTGCAGCGCCTGCTCGAGACGTTCGCGGCGCGCGCGGAGTACTGAGCCCGCCCCTACTCCTCCTCGAGGGCGAGCACCGGGGCGAGCTCGTCGCGCGTGAGCGTGATGAGCGGCCCCGCCGGGTCGATGAGCACGCCGCCCAGCTCCTCGTGGTCGCGGAGCATCTTCGCGAGCTTGACGACCTTGATCGGGAGCGCCTTCTCGCCGCGGCCCTGCGCGACGACCTCGAGGGGGTGCGAGTGCAGCTGCACGAGGCGCGTGCCGTCGGCCAGGCGCGCCTCGGCGATCCCCATCTTCGTCTGGTCCTCCGCGAGCGAGCCGACCGCGACCCAGAGCGGCGGGGCCTCCGCGAGCAGCGCGGCGACCTTGTGCGGCGTGTCGGCCTCGCGCGGCGCCGTGAGCAGCGCCTTGAGGCGGAACTCCGGGTCGGCCTGGTTCATCGCCTGCTCGATGATGTCGCGCGGCAGCACCACGCGGTGCGGTGCGGAGTTGTTGTCGATGATGATGCCGCCGAAGTCGCCCTTGAGCAGCTGCGTGAGCAGCGCCGCGACGGGCTGCGCGACCGCCGACGTCTCCGTGTCGCCATCGCTCTGGACGGCATCGCGCAGGGCCTTGCCCGAGCTGAACGCGACCATGAAGTTCTGGTCGCCCACGCGCGCGATGCCGAAGGTGACGGGCTTCCCCTCCGCGATCTGCTGGCGCGCATCGCCCTTCACCCGCAGGAAGACGTGGCCCTGCAGCATCTGCCGCAGCACGCCCATGACCTGCGGGCCGGTCGGCTTCTCCGGGAGCGCCGCGAGCGCGTCGCGCAGCAGAGCGTTGTCGCGCAGACCCGGCACGGTCTCGAGCTGGGTGGGCGGAGCGGCGGGCGCCTTGGGCAGCTCGGGGCGCGCGGGCGGGGTCGGCTCGGGCGCCGGGCGGCGCACGACGGATGGCCCGGGCTGAGCGGGCTGAGCGGGCGCAGACGGCGCAGACGGGGCGGGCGCGGGATCGTCGGACGGCGGGGCGATCTCGGGCCCCGAGGGCGCTCCCACCCCGCGGAACGCGGAGAACGAGATGCCGACCTCGGGTGTCTGCTCGGCGAGAGCCTCCGGCTCGGCAGGAGCCTCCGGCTCGGCGGGAGCGTCGGCCGCCGCAGCGGCCCCCTCGCCTTCGACCGGGGTCGAAGCGGCCTCCTCCGTCGCGGGGTCGGTCTTCTTCTTCCTCGAGAACAGGCCCATGCGCCCAGCCTACGGGTCGCCGGCGGGCCCTCCGCCCGCTTCGCACGCCCTGCCCAGGTTGCGCGGCGCATCCGCCCTCACGGGGCCCGGTCGTCGCTCAGGCGGCGTGCTCGTCGTGCCGCGGGATGAGCGGATAGGCCGCGAGCGGCACGAGCGCCGTGAGCGCGAAGGCGAGCGGGAAGCCGACGGCCGTGATGAGCGCGCCCATCACGGGGCCGACGGCGGATGCCGCGACGAACTGCCCCGTGTTCTGGATGCCGAGCGCCTTGCCCGACCACGCCGATCCAGCCGCCTCCGCGACCGAGGTGAACGCGAGGCCGTTGTCGGCGACCGTGACGCTCGTGGCGATGACGAGGACGACCGCCGCGGCGGCGCCCGCCTCGAGCGCCGCCACGAGGGCGAGCGCGGCCATGACGACGACGCCGCTCACCGCGACCCAGCGCAGGACGCGCATGCGGCTGCCGACCCGATCGCTCAGCGCGCCGACCGCGATCCGCCCGAACGCGCCGACGAACTGCGACGCGGCGATGAGCGCGCCCGCCGCCGCGGCGTCCCACCCGAGTCCCGCGATCAACCACACCATCCCGAACGTCGACAGGAGGAACTGCGGGAAGACGAGAAGCAGCGACACCGCGTGCACGCGGGCCAGGAAGCCGCTGCGGCGATACGGGTTCGCGCCCGCGGGCGCTCCTGGCACGGCCGGGGTCCGGGGCGGGTTCTCGACGCCCGGGGCGCACAGCACGGCGAGGAGGCCGGTCGCGGTCGCCGACACGAGAAGCGGCGCCGCGATGCCGCCGACGTCGGCGAGCCCGGGCACGACGAGCGCGGCGACCGCGACGCCCAGGGGCTGCGACATCTGGCGGATGCCCATGGCGGTGCCCCGGCGGCGGCGCGGGAACCAGCCGACGACGATCCGTCCGCTCGCCGAGTTCACGCTCGCCGAGGTGGCCCCGCCGAGGAGGAGCAGGGCCCCGAAGCCGAGGACGTCGGAGACGGCCGACGCCGCGAGCGCGAAGGCCGCCGTCAGGGCGAGCCCGCCGGCGATGACCCACCGCTCGCCGTGGCGATCTGCGAGGTGCCCCCACAGCACGAGCGTCGTCACCATGCCGAGGGTGGGCGCGGCGGCGAGCGCGCCAGCCTCGGCCAGCGACATGCCGCGCTCGAGGTGCAGCAGCGGGATGAGGTACGCGGGCGTGCTGACGAGCATGGTCCCGGCCGCCTGCGCGAGCACGCCGAGCACGAGCATCCGCCAGGCCTTGACAGGTGCGCGGGTGATGATGTCGGTCATGGCTCCTCCTCGGTGTACCGTACTGGTATACCACTGGAGGATGCCATGCCGCACACCGACGACCGCGCCCCCTATGCGACCCTGCGCGCGGCCATCCTGTCGTTCGATCTGCTCCCCGGCGAGTCCCTCAGCGAGCGCGGGCTGGAGCCGCTGACCGGCGCATCGCGCACACCGATCCGCGCCGCCCTCCTCCGCCTCGAGGGCGAGGGGCTCACGCGGCGGGATGGCCGCGGCTGGCGGGTCGCGCCGATCGACCTCAGCGAGGTGCGCGCGGCCATGGAGTTCCGCGAGGCCGTGGAGACCGGGGCCGTCGCCCTCGTCGTCGACCGGGCGTCGGACGACGACCTCGCGGCGCTCCGCGCGCTCGCCGAGGAACCCGAGCGCGACGACGAGGAGGCAGGCGTCCGCGACGGCGGCGACTTCCACGTGGCCCTCGCGCGCCTGTCGGGCAACGCGTTCTTCGCCGACGCGCTGGCCGACGTGATGACGCGTCTGAGCCGCACGCGATGGCTCGAGGTGCGCACGCCGCAGGCGCGCGCTCACGCGCGCGACGAGCATGCGGCCATCCTCGATGCGATCCTCGCGCGCGAGGCCGAGACGGCGACGGCGCTCGTCGCAGCGCACGCACGCGGCACACGCGAGCGCCTCGTCGGCTTCCTCGAGGGCGAGCGGCGCCGCCTCCGGGGCCGCGGGATGGCGATCGTCGACGGCGGCGCGGAGCCGAGCGCGGGCTAGAGCTTGGCGATCGGCGCGACCTTGATGAGGAGCTTCTTGGCTCCGGCCTCGTCGAAGCGCACGTGCGCGATGCGCTTGGCGCCCTCCCCCGTGATCGCGTCGACGGTCCCTTCGCCGAAGTCGTCGTGGCGGATGCGGTCGCCCGCGGCGAGCTCGAGGTCTCCGTTGTCGCGCACCTTGTTCGTGACGAGCCCGGGGAAGCGGTCCATCGCGGTCGACTTCGGCTTGAGGCCCCCGCCGGCCGGCAGCGGCTTCACACCCCAGCGGTCGCTCGATCCGCCGGGTCGGCGCGCGTTGAGGGCGCGCGACTGGGTTCCGCCGCGGGAGTTCACGTCGCCGGGAGACTGCTTCCAGTCGATGAGGGCCGCCGGGATCTCCTGCAGGAACCGGCTCGGCATCGCGACCGTGACCTCACCGAACTGCGCGCGGGTCATCGCGAGCGACAGGTAGAGGCGCTTGCGGGCCCGCGTGATCCCGACGTAGAACAGGCGCCGCTCCTCCTGCGGGCCGCCCGGCTCGCCCGCCGAGATGCGGTGCGGGATGAGGTCCTCCTCGACGCCCGTGACGAACACGGCGTCGAATTCGAGCCCCTTCGCCGTGTGCAGCGTCATGAGCGAGACGGCACCCGACTCGTCGTCGAGGTCGTCGGTGTCGGCGACGAGCGCGACCTCGGTGAGGAAGTCGACGATCGTGCCCTCGGGGTTGTTCCGCGCGAACTCGCGCGTGACCGCGACGAGCTCGTCGAGGTTCTCGACGCGCGCCTCGTCCTGCGGATCGCGGCTCATGCGCAGCGCGTCGAGGTAGCCGCTCTTGTTGAGGAGCACCTGCAGGCCCTCCGTGACCGCGGATGGCGGCGCCTGCTCCCCCGAGGCGGGGAAGAGGATCCCGCTCGCCTCGCGGAGCACCTCGTCGAGCTGGGCGATCGCCTTCTGCAGCTTGGGGCCGAGCCCCATCTCCGCCGGGTGCGCGAGCGCGTCGCGGAACGACAGGCCGTTGTCGGCCGCGAATCGCGCGATCGTCGTCTCGGTGACGTCGCCGATGCCGCGCTTGGGCTTGTTCAGGATGCGCCGCACGGCCATCTCGTCGGCGGGGTTCGCCACGGCGACGAGGTAGGCCAGGGCGTCCTTGATCTCCGCGCGGTCGTAGAACTTCGTGCCGCCCATGATCTTGTAGGGCACCGCGGCGCGGATGAAGATCTCCTCGAGCGCACGGGACTGCGAGTTCGTGCGGTAGAACACGGCCATCTGCTGGTAGTCGATGCCCGAGCGCCGCAGCTTCTCGATCTCGTCGGCGACGAACTGCGCCTCGTCGTGCTGCGAGTAGCCCGTGAAGCCGACGATCTTCTCGCCCTCGCCCTGGTCGCTCCAGAGGCGCTTGTCCTTGCGGTCGAAGTTGTTGCGGATCACCGCGTTCGCCGCGTCGAGGATGTTCTGGCTCGACCGGTAGTTCTGCTCGAGGAGGACGACCTTCGCGCCGGGGAAGTCGCGCTCGAACTCGGTGATGTTGCGGATGTCCGCCCCGCGGAACGCGTAGATCGACTGGTCCGAGTCGCCGACGACCGTGAGGGAGGCCGCCGGCTCGTCCTCGAACACCATGCCGCCGGCCGCTTCCGCCTGCACGGGCCGCGTCAGCTCGCGGATGAGCTGGTACTGCGCGTGGTTCGTGTCCTGGTACTCGTCGACGAGGATGTGGCGGAACCGCTTGCGGTAGACGTCGGCGACGTGCGGGAACGCCCGGAAGAGGAAGACGGTCTGCGCGATGAGGTCGTCGAAGTCGAAGGCGTTCGCCTTCTGCAGCTCGCGCTGGTAGTCGCCGAAGATCTCGACGAACTTCCGCTCGGCGGGGTCGTTCATGTTGGCGTCGCGCGCGTACGACTCGGCGTCGGCGAGCTCGTTCTTGAGCTTGGAGATGCGCGACTGCACGCCGGCCGGGGTCAGCCCGAGCGCGTCGGCCTCGCGCTCGCGCACGAGGCGCTTGAGGAGCGCGCGCGAGTCGCCGGAGTCGTAGATCGTGAACGCCTTCGTGAAGCCGAACTGCTCGGCCTCGCGGCGCAGGATGCGCACGCACGCCGAGTGGAACGTCGAGATCCACATGCCGCGCGCGCTGTCGCCCACGATCTGCTCGACGCGCTCGCGCATCTCGCCCGCGGCCTTGTTCGTGAAGGTGATCGCGAGGATCTGGCTCGGCCATGCCTCCCTACTGCGCAGGAGCGAGGCGATGCGGTGCGTGAGGACCCGCGTCTTGCCCGACCCGGCACCCGCCACGATGAGCAGAGCGGGGCCGCGGTACTCGACGGCCTCGCGCTGCGGCGGATTGAGCCCCTTCAGCAGGTCGTCGTCGGCGGCGGCGGAGAGGGGGAAGAGCGCGTCTGTCATGTCCCTTCGAGTGTAGGGCGGGCCCCTGACAAGGGCAGATGTACCCGTATTCCGGAGGAACAACACAGCTGGTGAGAGCGACATATCGCAGGTGCGAGGAGTAGTGTTCATCCGTTCGCATCGACTGGGGAGGTTACGATGCCGAATTTCACTGGGAAACTCGACCTATCGCCGACACGACTGGGCGACGCCGTTTACGACAGGATCGCGGCGGCCATCGTCGACGGCTCCTTCGCGCCCGGAGAGCGCATCCGCGACCTCGACATCGCCGAGAGCCTGGGGGTCTCGCGCATGCCGGTCCGCGAGGCTCTGCAGCGCCTCGAGCGGGAAGGGCTCATCGAGATGTCGGCGAGCCGCTTCACGCGCGTGACCGAGATCACGCCCGAGATGGTGACCGCGAGCATCGAGTTCGCGCGCTACCAGACCGGCGTGGCCGCGCGGATGGCCGTGGAGCGGATGGACGACGCCGCGCGCAGGCGCAGCCTCGAGCTGCTCGAGGACCTGCGGACGGCACTCGCCGCCGGCGATCGCGACCGCGCGCGCGAGAGCTACTTCGCGTGCTTCCTGTTCCTCGTCGACCAGACGGAGAACCCGGTCTTCCGCTCCGTCACGATGGACGCGCGGTTCGCGCTCGAGCGCAACATCCGCAGCGGCAGCTTCGCGATCGCCGTGGACGACGCGGTGTCGGCGCTCTTCGACGAGCTGCGCGACGCGATCGAGAGCGCGGACGCGCTGCGGGCCGAGCAGAGCATCCTCGAGCTGTTCGACGCCACGACCTCGCGCGACTGACCCCACGACACCCTGTTGCACGAAGCGCCGGTGGCGCTACCGTGTGTCCAAGGGGGTCTGCCATGCAGCGATACAGGGGGCAGGTGCGTGTCGTCGAGCACGCCGGGGAGATGAAGCGCACGTCGGAGCACGTGCGCGAGGCGATCAGGACAGGAGCGCTGCCGCCGGGAGCGCGGATCCGCGACGCGGTGATCGCCGACGAGCTCGGGATCCCTCGCGCGATCGTGCGGGTCGCGCTGCGCGAGCTGGAGCGCGTGGGGCTCGTCCGCGAGACCCGCAGCCGCTTCTACCGCGTCGCCGAGCACGCCCCCGACCGCTTCCACATCGCGATGGAGTGCCTGGGGATCGAGGTCGGCATCGGCCTCCATCTCGCGCTCGCGCGCGTCGACAGCGCCGCGCGGGTGCGCCTGGCGCAGCTGTTCCGCGCGCTCGCCGCGCTGTGCGACGAGGGCCAGCACACGCCGGAGGTGCTCTACGGGGCCGCGCGGGTGGCCTTCGATGCGACCATCGAGGCCGCGGGCAACCCGTTCCTCCGCGTGTCCTTCGACCGCGCGTGGGGTGAGCTCATGCGCAGCACGCGGGGCGGCCATCCGCTGCTGAACCCTCCCGAGTTCATCGCGGCACGCGCGCGCGAGGTCGCCACGGCCATCCAGGCGTCCGACGCCCGCACCGCAGAGCGGTGCCTCGGTCGGATCTTCCGGGCCGACATGAGCTCCTCCGTCAGCTGACGAGGGGGACGCGGAACACGTCCGCACCCAGATCGGGATGGTCGACGAACACGCCGTCCACCCCGCTCGCGCGCACGAGCTCCCACTCGGCCGCGTAGTCGCCGAACGCCGCGCGCCCTCCCGCGCCGCGGAACTCGGGAACGAGGAAGGCGTTCTCGGGGCGGCAGGTCCAGGTGAACACCTGCAGCCCGCGGTCGTGCGCGTCGGCGACGAGCCCGCCGGGCCCGGTCGCGCGCCCCGCGCCGTCGGGGCGGAGGATCATGCGCTTGTCGACGCTGATGCCGTCGACCACGCCGACGAGCTCGTCGAGACCGGCCGGCGTCGCGGTCTGCGCGTAGCTGCGCGCCGCGGCGCCATCGCGCACGAGGAGGTCGAAGGCCGTCCCCCGGGCCTCGAGCAGGTGGATGTACGTCCCGGGCACGCCGCGCGCACGCAGCCGACGCAGCACCGTCTCCTCGAACGCCTCGACGATGAGAGGGAGCGACCCGTCCAGCCAGCCCGCGGTGGCGAGGTCGCGCTCGATGAGGGGCACGAGATCGAGGCCGAGCCGCTCGAAGTACGTCGCATGCTTGATCTCGAGCACGACGCCGATCTCGCGCCCGTGCTCGGCGGACGCCGCGCGGACGAGCTCGAGCAGCTCGTCCAGCCGCAGGATGGGCTCGGCCCCGTCGAACGTCGCGCTCGCGGGCCGCAGATCGGGGATCCGCTCGCGCGTGCGCAGGGTCGCGAGCTCGTCCCACGTGAAGTCCTCCGTGAACCAGCCGTCGAGCCGCTCGCCGTCGACGGTCTTCGCCGTCCGACGATCGGCGAACTCGGGATGGTCGGCGACATCGGTCGTGCCGGAGATCTCGTTCTCGTGCCGGACCACGAGCACGCCGTCGCGCGTGGCGACGACATCGGGCTCGACGGCGTCGACGCCCATCACGAAGGCGAGGGCGTAGGACGAGCGCGAGTGCTCGGGCCGATACCCCGGTGCTCCGCGGTGGCCGATGACGAGCGGATGGCGACGGGGCATACGAGAAGGCTAGCCAGCGCGCGGGAACCGGGATTTCGCCGCGCGTGAACGCTTTCCGAATCACAGCCCTCCCATAGCATCGCGTGACTACTCTGGAGGGACAGCATCATCGTGGGGCTTCCGCGAAGCTCGACGATGAGACCGCGCCGTCAGCAGACCATAGGAGTGACCGCATCATGGCCAGCCCCGGTTTCAACAATCCCGTCTTCTCCCCCGATCCGCGCGCGGTTCAGAGCTACCCCGGTGGCCCGCAGGCCGCGCAGTACGGAACGCCCACCACCCCGCCGCCTGCCGGCGTCCAGGCCGGGCAGTTCGCCCACATGGGCGTCGACGCCGCGGCGAACGCCCAGATGGAGGGCATGCTCGCCGCGCCGCCGGCCGGCGCGCGCGAGACCGGCCGCATGACGGTCGAGGACACGATCTGGAAGACCGTGGGCCTGTTCGCGGTCATGCTCGTGCTCGCGACGGTCGGCTACTTCTGGACCTTCGCGCCGGCGATCGCGACCAACAACCTCGCCAACGCGTCGATGATGCCGTGGATCATCGGCATGATCGGCGGCGGCATCCTCGGCCTCGTGAACGCGTTCAAGAAGACGCCGAGCGTTCCGCTGATCTTCGCCTACGCGGCGTTCGAGGGGCTCTTCGTCGGCGGCATCTCCGCCTACTTCGAGCTCATCTGGCCCGGCATCATCATGCAGGCCACGCTGGCGACCGTCTCGGTCATCGGCGTGACGCTCGCCCTCTTCGCCAGCGGCAAGATCCGCGCCTCGGCCCGTGCGACCAAGATCTTCATGATCGCGATGATCGGGTACCTCGTCTTCTCGCTCCTCAACCTCGTGCTCTCGTTCACGGGGATCGTGGACGGCTGGGGTCTCCGGTCGGGCTGGCTCGGTGTCGCGATCGGCGTGCTCGTCGTCATCATGGCGGCGTACTCGCTCGTGCTCGACTTCGACATGGTGCAGCAGGGCGTCCGCAACGGCGCCCCGCGCAAGTTCGGCTGGCAGGCCGCCTTCGGCATCATGGTCACGGTCGTCTGGCTGTACGTCGAGATCCTGCGCATCATCGCCATCCTCCGCGGCAGCGAGTAAGCAGCCGCAGACGATCGAAGGCCGTCCCGCTCCGCGGGGCGGCCTTCGTCGTCTCTCCCGGCGTCTCCAGAGGAAGCCGGAGCCCCGTCATCCCGGTGCCATAGCGACCGCATAGCCGCGCGCTCGAGCATCGGGCCATGAGCGAACGACGGATCCTCTCACGCAGAGCCTTTCTCATCGGCGGGGCGACGGCTGTCGCCGGCGCCGGCACGGCCGCCTGGTGGGCGGCCGACCGATTCCTCGTCCCGCATGTCGAGGTCGCGAGCGTCGCGGCGGCCGAGGAGGCGTCCGGCACCGCGGTCTCCGAGACGGCTTCGACCTCGAGTGCGAGCACCGTCTCGATCGAGACCGTCACGACGGGCACGGGCGCCGACACCCTCACCTTCTTCGTCGCGCACGTGACGCTGGGCGACCCGACCGACCTCCGCACGGCGTTCGCGCACGACCAGTTCGGCGAGAACGTGACGCAGCTCGTGTCGGAGATGGCCGAGGCGCACGGCGCCCGGTTCGCCGTCAACGGCGACTACTACGGCTTCCGCGACACGGGCATCCAGGTGCGCAACGGGGTCGCCTACCGCGATGCGGGGGCGCGCGAGGGCCTCGCCCTCTACGCCGACGGGCGCGCCGAGATCTACGACGAGACCGCGACCACGGCGCAGGCCCTCGTCGACGCAGGCGTCTGGACGACGCTCTCCTTCGGCCCGGCGCTCGTGCGCGACGGCGCCGTCGTCGAGGGCGTCGACGAGGTGGAGGTCGACACGAACTTCGGCAACCACTCGATCCAGGGCGAGCAGCCGCGCACCGCGATCGGCGTGATCGATGCGACGCACCTCGTCTTCGTCGTCGTCGACGGACGCGAGGAGGGGTACAGCCGCGGCGCGACCCTGCCCGAGCTCGCCGAGATCATGCAGGGCCTCGGTGTGCAGACCGCCTACAACCTCGATGGCGGCGGCTCGAGCGAGATGTGGTTCGATGGCGAGGTCGTCAACCGGCCCTCCAACGGCGGCGAGCGGGCGACGAGCGACATCCTCTACATCGGCGGCGCGGCGTGACCGTCGTCGCGATCCCCGCCTACGAGCCGGACCACCGGCTCGTCGACCTCGCCACGGCCCTGCATGAGCGCGATCCCTCGCTCGACATCGTCGTCGTGGACGACGGCAGCGGCGTGGCGTCGGCGCCCGTCTTCGCCTCGCTCGAGGCCGCAGGCATCGCGGTGCTGAGCCACGGCGCGAACCGCGGCAAGGGGGCCGCGCTGCGCACGCTCTTCCGGCACGCACGCACGGCGCACCCCGACGCTCCCGTCGTCACCGCGGACGCGGACGGGCAGCATGCCCCCGACGACATCGTGCGGGTCGCGCGTGAGGTGGAGGGGAGCCCTGACGCGATCGTGCTCGGCGTGCGCGACTTCCGGGGCGACGACGTGCCGCTGCGCAGCCGTTTCGGCAACGCGGTGTCTGCGCGGATGTTCGCGGTCGCCACGGGCGTCCGGGTCGTCGACACGCAGACGGGGCTGCGTGGGCTGCCTGCTGCCGCGCTCCCGTGGGCGTCGCGCCTGCCGGGCGACCGCTTCGAGTACGAGGCGATCATGCTCCTCCGCTCGGCGCGTGCCGGCTTCCGGATCCTGCAGACGCCCATCCGGACGGTCTACCTCGACGAGAACCGCAGCTCGCATTTCCGCCCGCTGCGCGACTCGCTGCGCGTCGTGGCTCCGCTGGCCGCGTTCCTCGCGTCCTCGGTGCTCGCGGCAGCGGTCGACGCGCTCCTGCTCTGGCTGCTCCTCCTCGCGAGCGGATGGCTGCAGGGATCGATCGCGGGCGCCCGCCTCGTGAGCGCGAGCCTGAACTTCGCCGTGAACCGCATCTGGGTCTTCGGACGCCGTCGACAGCGCGCGCCCCTGCGCGTCGAGATCGCGCGCTACGCCGCCCTCGCAGCGGTCGTGCTCGTCGCGAACGTGACCCTCATGACCATCCTCGACGCACTCGGCGTGGGCCTCGTCATCGCCAAGGTCGTCACCGAGGCCGCGCTCTGGCTGGCCGGGTTCCTGGTGCAGCGCGCGTGGGTGTTCGCGCACGCGCGCGCAGCCGACCGAGCGCCGGTGAAACCCCTGGTCCTCGCTTGATCGGGGCATAGGAGGCCCATAGACAGCGCCGCTTCACTGAAGTGAACGAAAGGTGAACGACATGCCCGATCTCACGATGCTCGCCGTCGACCTGGCCGCCATCACGCTGCTCACGGTCGCCGTCTACTTCCACCGCCACCGGCGGCGCGACCTCGTCGTCGCATTCTTCGGCGTCAACATCGGCGTCTTCGCGGTCTCGAATGTGCTCGCTTCGGCCGAGGTGGCCGTCGGCCTGGGGCTGGGTCTGTTCGGCGTCCTGTCGATCATCCGCCTCCGCTCGAGCGAGATCTCTCAGCGCGAGGTCGCCTACTACTTCGCGGCGCTCGCCATCGGGCTGCTGACGGGCCTCGCGCCGACGTTCGACGTGCTCCCGACCGTGCTCGTCGCGGTCGTCGTGCTCGCACTCGCCGTCGTCGACCATCCCGCTCTGTTCGCCTCCTACCGGCACCGCACGGTCGAGCTCGACGAGGCCATCGGCGACGACGACCAGCTGCGGTGCGCCCTCGAGGAGCGGCTCGGGGGCGAGGTGCGGGCGTTCTCCGTCCAGCACATCGACTTCGTCAACGACACCACGCTCGTGGACGTGCGCTATCGCGTGCGCCCGGCCGCGGCCATCCGCATCTCCGCCGTCCGCGAGGAGGTGGCCGCGTGAGCCTCTCGGAGCGGTTCGCGGGCCGCTTCACCCCGCTGTCCCTCGACGAGCTCGTCGAGGAGGCCGAGCTGCTCACCCGCGTCGACCGCAAGTACCTCATGACGGCCGACGACGCCGTCCGGATCCTCGATCAGGTCGATCGACGCACCCGGGTCCTGGAGATCGACGGCGACCGCGCGTCGCAGTACGGCACGATGTACTTCGACACCCCCGATCTCCTGAGCTACCGCCTCGCGGCGCTCGGCCGGCGGCGCCGCTTCAAGCTGCGCGCGCGGCACTACGTCGACACCGACGCGGCCTTCCTCGAGATGAAGACGCGTGGCAGCCGCGGCACGACCGTGAAGGAGCGGATCGCGCACCCCGCCGACGCGGTCGACCGCCTCACCGAGGAGGGCCGCGGCTACGCCGCCGAGGCCGTCGCGTCGCTCGGTCTCGACGCCGGCATCGCCGACGCGCTCACGCCGACGCTGCACACGGCCTATCGGCGCACGACGCTGCTCCTGCCCGAGGGAGCCCGCGCGACGGTCGACACCGAGCTCGCGTGGGCCGATGCCTGGGGCGGACGGATGCACCGCCCCGACCTCGTGATCGTCGAGACGAAGTCCGCCGCTCGCGCGTCGTCACTCGACCGGCTGCTCTGGCGCGGAGGTGTCCGCCCGGTCGGCATCAGCAAGTTCGCCACGGGCCTTGCCGCCCTGCACCCCGATCTGCCCTCCAACAAGTGGAGCCGCGTGCTCCGCACCCACTTCGCACCCGCCGCCTGACCCGACAGGAGCCCTCATGAACACCGAACCCCGCCGCTCCGCCCGCACCGCGCGTGTGGGCCTCGGCCTCGCCTTCGCCCTCGCCGTCGCGGCCGTCACCGGCTGCTCCGCCATCGCGAGCGCGGCGACCGACACCGCAGCCGGCTCCACGTCGGACTCCTCGTCCGCTTCGTCGTCCACGGCGAGCTCGGCCTCAACCGCCGAGGTCGCGAGCGTCACCGCGGTGAGCGACGCCAACGCCGACCAGACCGTCGTGAACGACGACGAGTGGTCGGCCGACGACGCCGTCGACATCGCCCTGTCGGGAACCGAAGCCACGACGGATGCCCCGGGCGTGACGGTCGCGGACGGCACGGTGACCATCTCGGAGGCCGGCGTGTACCGCCTGTCGGGCGACTACACGGGATCGATCGTCGTGGCCGCGCCCGACGACGCGCAGGTCGTGCTCATCCTCGACGGCGCGACGATCGCGGCAGCCGACGCCCCGGCCATCCAGGTGACGACTGCCGACGACGTCGCGCTCTTCCTCGCCGAGGGCTCGACCAACGCCGTCGCGTCGACGGGCGCGTATTCCGCCGATGCCGACGCGAACGCCGCGATCTGGGCCGACACGGATCTGACGATCTCCGGCGCAGGAGCGCTCACCGTCGAGGGGGAAGCCGAGGACGGCGTCGCGAGCAAGGACGACCTCGTCATCCTCTCCGGTGAGATCACCGTGACCGCCGCCGACGACGGGCTGAAGGGCAACGACTCGCTGACGGTCCGCGACGGCACGATCACCGTGGACGCCGGCGGCGACGGACTCGCCTCCGATCAGGATGCGGACGAGACCCAGGGCTACGTCGAGATCGAGGGCGGCACGCTCGACATCATCGCAGGCAGCGACGGGATCGACGGCTACACCGACATCGTCATCACGGGCGGAGACATCGCGATCTCGGCGGAGGAGGGCATCGAGGCCGGCACGATCGCGATCGGCGGCGGCGTCATCGACATCACGGCGACCGACGACGGCATCAACGGATCGGCGGGCTCGAGCTCCGACACGGCGTCGGGTGAGGAGATGCAGGGCGGCATGGGAGGAGGCGGCATGCAGGACTCCGGCGAGCTCGTGCTCATCGCGGGCGGCGAGGTCACGATCGACTCCGACGGCGACGGGCTCGACTCGAACGGCTCGATGGAGATCACGGGCGGCGCGACGGTCGTCTACGGCCCGACGAGCTCGGGCAACGGCGCGCTCGACACGAACGGGTCGCTCACGATCTCGGGAGGCACGGTGCTCGCGCTCGACTCGGGCGGCATGAGCGGCTCCCCCGCGACGGAATCGGCTCAGGCCTGGGTCGCGGCTTCCGCGTCGGGCGCTGCAGGGTCGACCATCGAGATCGTCGCGGAGGACGGCACGGTGCTGTTCTCGACGACCGCCGAGAAGGACTTCGGGGCCGTCGTCTTCTCGAGCGCCGACGTCGTATCGGGTGCGTCGTATGACATCTCGGTCGACGGCGCCTCCGTCGCGACCGCGACGACCGGCCAGGCCCTCGCCGGCGGGATGGGCGGCGGAGGGATGGGCGGCCCGGGCGGCGGGCGCGGTTGAGCCGCCTCCCCGCACCAGGCCGTGCCCGCCGTCCCCGGAATCGGACCCGTGGGGCGCACGTCGCCCACTGAGGCCGACACGCGCACACCAGCCCCAGCCATCCGAATCCGGACACCGGAACGACGCGACGCTCCCCCGCCCACCGTCCCCGGAATCGGACCCCTGGGGCGCACGTCGCCCACCGAGGCCGACACGCGCACACCAGCCCCAGCCATCCGAATCCCGGTACGCCAGAAGGAGCGAGCCCGAACGGCACACCCGAACAGGATGCCCGGACATGCGGGAGCCGGGACGCGCGAGGCGTCCCGGCTCCCGTCGGTCTCAGAGCTGGTCGGCGAGCTCGGCCGGCACCCGGGTCGGGGCGGCCGCGAAGCGCTTGCCGTTCGGCTTCACGAGCGCGACGCGCTTCGGGGCCGTCCGGCCGTGCGTGGCGTAGATCGTGAGACCCACGAACGAGAGGCCGCCCACGAGGTTGCCGACGACGGTGGGGATCTCGTTCCACACGAGGTAGTCCACGAGCGTGAAGTCGGCGCCGAGGAGCAGACCCGACGGGAACAGGAACATGTTCACGATCGAGTGCTCGAAGCCCATGTAGAAGAAGAGCATGATGGGCAGCCACATCGCGATGACCTTGCTCGCGACGCTGTCCGACATCATCGCCGCGACGACGCCGGTCGACACCATCCAGTTGCAGAGGACGCCGCGCACGAAGAGCGTCAGCATGCCCGAGGCGCCGTACTCCGCGTAGCCGACCGTGCGGCCGTGGCCGATCTCGCCGATGGCCTGGCCGATCGCGTTCGGCTCGGCGGCGAAGCCGTAGGTGAACACGATCGCCATGAGCACCGCGACCGTGAACGCGCCGAGGAAGTTGCCGAGGAACACGAGCCCCCAGTTGCGCAGCACGCCGCCGCCCGAGACGCCAGGGCGCTTGTCGAGCCAGGCCAGGGGGGCGAGCGTGAAGACGCCGGTGAGGAGGTCGAACCCGAGCAGGTACAGCAGCACGAATCCCGCCGGGAAGAGCAGAGCGCCCAGAAGCGGCTGACCCGTGTTCGTCGACACGGTCACGGCGAACGCGGCGCCCAGGGCGAGGATGGCCCCGCCCATGAACGCGCGGATGATCGTGTCACGGGTGGACATGAGGATCTTCGACTCGCCGGCATCGATCATGCGCGTGACGAGGTCGGCGGGCTTCACGTAGGACATGGCGACTCCGTGGATCTCGAGGGGTGCCTCCAGGATGGCGGCACGACGTTTCGCGGGACGCGTCGCGGTGTTACGGGCGATGTCCGTTCCGGTCACGACCGACGACACCGGTCTGTGACTCCGCGCGGATGCGTACGCTGGCGGAGGACCGACGACGAGGAGAGTGCGGATGGACGGCGACGACCTGCAGCGCCACGCGGCCGAGCGCGCGGAGGAGCTTCCGGGCATGACGCTCGAGTACCCCTTCGGACCCGAGTGGGAGGTCTTCAAGGTGCGCGGCAAGGTCTTCATGCTGCAGACCGTGCGCGGCGGAGAGGCGATGGTCAACCTCAAGGCGCGCCCCGAGGACGGGGAGGCGCTGCGCGCGACGTTCGCCGAGATCGCCCCCGGCTATCACATGAACAAGCGGCACTGGATCACCCTCACGCCCGGCCCGGGGCTCACGCCGGAGCTCGTCGACGAGCTCGTGACCGAGTCGTACCTCCTTGTCGTGCAGGGGCTCCCGCGGCGCACTCGGCCCGTCGACCCGGAGACGTTCGGGCGCGCCTGAGCGCCAGGCACGTCCTCGCGGCAGGGCCATCCGCTCCCCGCTGGCGCGACCATCCGCTCTCGATCGGCGCGGCCATCCGCTCGGGGCAGATCCGCCCTGAGCCGATTCCCGCCCGGCGAGCGGATGGCGCGCGCACGCTGGGTGCATGGCAGACGAACCGAAGATCCCGCAGTTCACGGCGGAGGCCCGCCGTGAGCTCTACCACCGCCGCGTGCTCGTGCTCGACGGCGTGCTCGACGACGACAACGGCATGCTCCTCACGACGCAGATGCTCGCGCTCGCCGCCGAGGATCCGCAGGGCGAGATCGCGCTGTGGATCCACTCCCCCGGCGGCTCCGTGCCGTCGATGCTCGCGATCCGCGACGTGATGCGGCTCGTCCCGTGCGACGTCTCGACGCTCGCGATCGGCCTGGCCTGCAGCGCGGGGCAGTTCCTGCTCTCGGCGGGGACACCCGGCAAGCGCCGCGCCCTCCCCCACGCCCGGATCCTGCTGCATCAGGGCTCCTCGGGCATCGGAGGCACGGCCGTCGACGTCGAGCTGCAGGCCGACGACCTCCGTCGGCTGCGCGACACGGTGCTCGGCCTCATCAGCGAGGACACAGGGCAGCCGCTCGCGCGCGTCTTCGAGGACTCGCTGCACGACAACTGGTTCACGGCAGAGGAGGCCAGGGAGTACGGGTTCATCGACGCGATCGTGAGCGGATTCCACGAGGTCATGCCCGAGCGGCGCGCCCGCATCGGGCTCGGAGCGGAGGCGGCATGAGCACCTACACGATCCCCAACGTCATCACCCGCGACGGCCGCGGCGAGCGCATCATGGACGTGTACTCGCACCTCCTCGCCGAGCGGGTCGTGTACCTCGGCACGCCCATCGACGCGGGCGTCGCGAACGCGCTCATCGCGCAGCTCCTGCATCTCGAGTCGTTCGCGCCCGACCGCGACGTGCAGCTCTACATCAACTGCGAGGGCGGCGACCCGGCGGCCATGCTCGGCGTCTACGACACGCTGCAGTACATCCGACCCGACGTCGCGACGACGTGCGTCGGCCAGGCCATCGGCGTCGGCGCCGTGCTGCTCGCGGCAGGGGCGCCCGGAAAGCGAGCCGTGCTCCCGCACGCGCGCGTCGTGCTCAACCAGCCGGCGGCGCAGGGGCGCGGGGCCATCCCCGACCTCATCCTGCACGCCGACGAGCTCGTGCGCGTGCGCGGCGACATGGAGGGCATCCTGTCGCGCCACACCGGGCACGACGTCGAGACCCTGCGCCGCGACACGGACCGCGACCGCGTCTTCACCGCGCGCGCCGCCGTCGAGTACGGCCTCGCCGACGTCGTCCTGGAACGGCACTGAGGGCGGACGGCAGGATGGCCGGGGCGCGGCGATCGCGCCCCGGTCGGCCGTCAGGCGGCGAGGGCGAGCACCGCGCCCGGCGCCTGCAGCGTCGCGGGGGCCAGCGCCGTCGCGCGCAGGTCGTCCGCCACGCCGGCGGTCAGGTCGAGGAGCGTGCCGCCGAGAGCGCCGAGGATGGCCGCGACGATCTCGCTCGAGGGCTCCTTGCGCCCGCGCTCGACCTCGGAGAGGTACTGCACCGACACACCGGCGCGCCGCGCGACCTCGGCGAGCGTCTCCCCGCGCTCGTGGCGCATGCGCCGCAGCCGGTCGCCGACGAGATGTCGCCAGAGCGGATCCGGCTCGACGGGGCGCGACGGGAGCGGAAGCAGTTCGGCCATGCCCTCACGGTAGGCATCGCGGCTCGCGCGCGCACCCCTTTCCGCCCAGAGCAGAACGGCTACGCGCGCCGACGCTCGAGGAAGCCCGAGAGCGCGATCACGAGAAGACCCGCCACCGGCACGATGACGAGGCTCACCCTCAGCTCGGTCGCATCGGAGATCGTGCCGATGACGAGCGGTGAGATGAGGAACCCGAGGCGCATGAGCCACGTCACGACGGTGAGCCCGGTGCCGGGGCGCAGGCCCGGCAGCTCGTCGGCCGCATGCATGGCGGCCGGCACGAGCGTCGCGACGCCGAATCCCGCCGCGGCGAAGCCGACGAGGGTGAGCGGGACCGAGGGCCATGCGAGAGCCGACCCCATGCCGACCGCGACGAGCGCGCCGCCCGCGACCGCGACCATCCGCTGCCCGAACCGGTCGACGAGGCGGTCGCCGACGAGGCGGCCGATGAACTGGAACCCGATGAGCGCGATGAAGCCCATCGCCGCGAGCGCCGCGGGCGCGCCGAGCGATTCGCGCATGTAGAGGGTCGCCCAGGAGCTGCCGACCTCCTCGACGATCGTCCCGGCGATCGCGATGACCGCCAGCCCGGCCATGACGAGCGCGATGCGCGGCGTCCGGCGCGCGGTCGGTGCCGCTGCGGCGGTGGTCGGCGTCTCGGCGTCGCCCGACTCCTCCTCGGGACCGGGCAGGCAGAAGCGCAGCGCGACGATCGCCGTCGCGGCGAAGAGCGCCCCGGTGATCGCCAGGTGCACGCCGAGCGGGAGGCCGATCGCGATCGCTCCGGCCGACATGAAGCCGCCGACGACCGCGCCGAGCGACCAGATGGCGTGGAAGCCGTTGATGATCGAGCGCCCGTACCGCTTCTGCACGCGCAGGCCATGGGCGTTCTGCCCCACGTCGGTCACCGAATCGAGGACGCCCGCGAGGAAGAGGCCGAGGGCGAAGAGGATCGGCACCGGCGCGAGGCCGACCCCGAGCATGGTGGCGGCGAGGAGCACGGAGCCGATGACCGCGACGCGGCCGGATCCGAGACGGCGGATGATCGCGGCAGCGGCGAGCCCCGACAGGAGCGCGCCGACCGGCATCGCCGCGATGGAGGCGCCGTAGAGCGTATCGCTGAGGCCCAGCGCGTCCTTGATCTCGGGGAAGCGCGGGATGACGTTGGCGTAGATCGCGCCGTTCGTGAAGAAGAGCGCGGACACCGCGCCGCGGGCCCTGCGCGCCTCGCGCGAGGGCGGGGAGGACATGCTCACCGGGTCTCCTGATCCAGCCGCGATCTGCGGATGTGTGTACAAGCGTACACGGGGGTGGGGTTGGGGCGGGGGCGGGGTTGGGGGCTGGGTTGGGGGCCGGGGGATCGCCCAGGTCGCAGTTCGCGTCCCCAACAGCCCGAATACGGACGGCAACCGCGACCCGAACATCGGCGGGACCGTCCAGGTCGCACTTCGCGTCCCCAACAGCCCCAATACGGACGGCAACCGCGACCCGAACACCGGCGGCCGCCGCCCAGGTCGCACTTCGCGTCCCCAACAGCCCCAATACGGACGGCAACCGCGACCCGAACACCGGCGGCGCCACCCAGGTCGCACTTCGCGTCCCCAACGGCCCCAATACAGACGGAAACCGCGACCCGGACATCGACGGCGCCACCCCACGACCCGGACAGGCGCCACAGCCGGTTCAGGCGAGCGGTCCGCCCTCGGCGACGACGCGGTCGATGAGGGCGCGCACGATGCGCGGCTCCTGACGGAGCCCGTCGTGCTCGTACTCGTTCGTCACCCAGAGGTGCGTGTGCGGCACGAAGCGCGCGGTCTCCTCGGCCTGCGGGAAGTCGACGTACATGTCGTCGTAGTACATCGCGGCGGCGACCGGCACCTCGTTGCGCGCGAGCCGCGTCCGGTCGTACAGGCGCGGATGGTCGACGCGATCCGCGAGCGCATGCGCGGCATCGCGGAAGGGCCGCAGCGACGCGATCTCGTCGAACATCCACGGGAAGAACATCTCCCCTGTGAACGGCATCGGCCCGTCGGTCGCGGGCAGTCCGCCCCGCTCGTCGCGCACCCGCTGGGCGGCCCACGCGGTCGCGCCGTCGCCATCCGCGTAGATCTCCTCCTGCAGGAGCGCGTACAGCGGTCCGCGCCAGTACTGCGTGGCGGCGTCGACTTCGGCGAGGAAGTGATCGCTCAGCACGCCCGGGCGCGAGAAGGCCTCGTCGAGGAGCCAGTGCAGCCGCTCGAAGCCCGGCTTCATACCGAACTCGATGCCGAGCGTCTGCAGCCGGCGCGCGGAGAGCCGGTCGCCGCTGGGCAGGCGCACGTCGGAGCCCTCGACGATGTCGACGATGCGCGCGAGCGTGTCGGCGTCCTGCGGATAGCGACGGTAGAACTCGGCGGTCTTCGCCTCGACGCGCGGGATCGTGCGGCGGTAGACCTCGACGGGATCGGGATCGACCGAGGTGAGCCCGCCCGTGACGTACGACGCGGCGAGGGCTTCGGGATGGAAGGACAGATACGTGAGCGTGAGGAAGCCTCCGTAGCTCTGCCCGAGCGTCTGCCAGCGCACGCCGCCGAACACCGTGCGGCGGAGGTGCTCGAGGTCGGCGACGATCTGCTCAGCACGGAAGAGGCGGATGTAGGCGGCCGCGTCGTCCGCGCTCATGCCGGCGATCGAGGCGCGCTCGACACGCGTGGAGCGCCCCGTGCCGCGCTGGTCGAGGAGCAGCAGCCGGTGCGTCTTCAGCACCTCGTCGATCCAGTCTCCGCCGCCGGGCATCGGGCGCGGCCCCGTGCCGCCCGGCCCGCCCTGGAGGAAGACGAGCAGCGGTGCGTCGACGCGGTCGACGTGGGCGACCTCGCGGGCGAACACATCGATGGTGCGGCCGTCGTCGGGGGCGGTCCAGTCGAGGGGCACGGTGACGGTGTGGTCGCGGATGAGCCGGTCGCGCATGCGGTAGGACGTCATCGTCCCATTCTCGCGGGCGGGAGCCGCAGGCGGCAGGATGGCGGGATGCGACAGGGAGCGGTCGGTCATGTGCGCGTCGTCATGCGAGGCGGACGCGCACTCGTCGAGAAGCGGATGGCGGATCCGGCCCGCCACGACACCGAGCTGCTCGCCCTGCGCGCGCTCGCGCAGACATCGATCCCCGCACCGGCGGTGGTCGACGCCTCCCCCGGTCGGATTCTCATGACGCTCATGCCGGGAGAGAGACTCGACGAGGCCGATGCGGACACGCGCCGCGAGGGAATGCGCGCGTCGGCAGTGCTGCTCCGCCGTCTCCACGAGACACCGGTGCCGCAGGGCCTGCCGGCGGCTCCGGACGATGCGCGCATCATCCGGAGCTACCGCGACGTGGGCGGGCCGCCGCTTCCGCACTCCATCCCGGAAGCATCGGGTCCTGCCGCCTTCTGCCACGGGGACTGGACCGACGGCAACCTGCTCGTCGTCGACGGGCGCGTCTCCGCTGTGGTCGACTGGGAGGCCGCTCACGTCGGCGATCCGGTGCGTGAGCTGGCGCGCGCGGCGTGGGCAGCGAGCCGCAAGGACGCGCGATGTCTCGACGACATGACCGCCGCATACGGCGCGGATCGGGACCTGGTGCGCGCCCGGGCGGCCGTCCACGCGGCGGAGCTGTGGCTCTGGTTCGCCGAGGCGGGGCCGCCCGAGCACCTCGCCCGGCTGACCGCTGAACTGCGGTCGTGACCACTGTGAGCGCTCAGCGCGGCAGGAGCCGATCGACGAGCTCGTCGATGACGTCGTCGATCGAGATGGCGGGGTCGATGCTCACCGTGAGGCGGTCGAGGATGAGCCCGTCGACCGCGTAGTGGAAGAGGGCGATCTCGGTGCGGCCTCCCGGAAGACCCGCCCCCTCGTTGAAGGCGACGTCGCCCGCGAACCCGGCCCGCATCCATCCACCCAGCGACTCCGCGACGGATGGCCGACGCGCGGCCTCGAGTCGGAGCTCGAGGAGCGCGAGAGTGACATCGCGGTCAGCGAGAAGGCGCTGCACGATGTCGCGAAGGTAGTCGGCGAACAGCTCCCGCGACGGCGCGCGGGAGGCGAGCCTCGCGTGCACGGCGGGATCCGGCGTCAGCCGCTCGCCGATGCGCGCGACGAGCCCGTCGACGAGCGCCTCGCGCGACGCGAAGTAGTTCGACGCCGTGCCCCGCGGGGCGCCGGCTTCCGCGTCGACAGCGCGGTGGGTCAGGCCCCGCGCACCCTCCCGCGCGAGCACGCGCAGTCCAGCGTCGGCGAGCGCAGCCCGCCGCTCCTCGTTCCTCGCCATGCTCCCACCCTAGCGAAACCACGACATCCGTTGTACATTGGCCCCGCACCCACGACATCCGTCGTGGATAACGGAGGGAGATCCCATGCGCGAACTCGTCTACTACGTTGCCGTCACGCTCGACGGCTACATCGCAGCGCCAGACGGGGGCTTCGACGCATTCCTCGTCGAGGGCGACCATGCGCCCGTGCTCCAGCGCGAGTTCGGGGACGCGCTTCCGAGTCACGGCCTGACCGCCCTCGGGATCTCGGCCCCGCGGACCCGGTTCGACACCGTCGTCATGGGGTGGAACACCTACACGCCGGCGCTCGACATCGGGATCACGAGTCCGTACGCCCACCTCCGTCAGATCGTCGCGAGCCGTCGGGATCGCCGCGTTCCCGACGAGATCGAGATCACGGCAGATCCTCTCGAGCGCGTGCGAGAGCTCAAGCAGGAGGACGGGCTGGACATCTACCTCTGCGGCGGCGGAGATCTCGCAGGCCAGCTCATCGACGAGATCGACCGCCTCGTCCTCAAGCGGAACCCGTTCGCCTTCGGCAGCGGAGTCCCCCTGTTCGGATCGGCCCCGTACGAAGCCCGGCACTTCGCGCACGAGCGGACCCGTGCGTTCGACTCGGGCGTCGTCGTCCAGGAATACGTGCGCGACAGCCTCTGAACGGCGAAGGCCGCCGCTGCGGGTGCAGCGGCGGCCTTCAGCGGGGGCGGGATCACTCCCACTCGATCGTCCCCGGGGGCTTCGAGGTGACGTCGAGCACGACGCGGTTCACCTCGCGCACCTCGTTCGTGATGCGGTTGGAGATCTTCGACAGCACGTCGTACGGCAGACGCGTCCAGTCGGCGGTCATCGCGTCCTCGCTCGAGACCGGACGCAGCACGATCGGATGGCCGTACGTGCGGCCGTCGCCCTGCACACCCACCGAGCGGACGTCGGCGAGCAGCACGACGGGGCACTGCCAGATCTCGCTGTCGAGGCCCGCCGCGCTCAGCTCCTCGCGCGCGATGGCGTCGGCGTCGCGCAGGATCTCGAGACGGTCAGCGGTGACCTCGCCCACGATGCGGATGCCAAGGCCGGGCCCCGGAAAGGGCTGGCGGCCGACGATCGCCTCGGGGAGGCCGAGCTCGCGGCCGATCGCACGCACCTCGTCCTTGAACAGGGTGCGCAGTGGCTCGATGAGCTCGAAGTCGAGGTCGTCGGGCAGGCCGCCGACGTTGTGGTGGCTCTTGATGTTCGCCGTGCCGGCGCCGCCGCCCGACTCCACCACGTCGGGGTAGAGGGTGCCCTGGACGAGGAAGCGGATGGGCTCGCCCTCGGCCTTGGCCTCCTCGACGAGCTCGCGCTGCACCTTCTCGAAGGCGCGGATGAACTCGCGGCCGATGATCTTGCGCTTCTCCTCGGGGTCGGTGACGCCCGCGAGGTGGCCGAGGAAGGTGTCGGCCGCGTCGACCGTGATGAGGCGGACGCCCGTCGAGGCGACGTAGTCCTTCTCGACCTGCTCACGCTCTCCCTTGCGGAGAAGCCCGTGGTCGACGAAGACGGCGGTCAGCTGGTCGCCGATCGCGCGGTGCACGAGGGCCGTCGAGACCGCCGAGTCCACGCCGCCGGAGAGGGCCGAGATGACGCGCGCCGAGCCGACCTGCTCCCGGATGCGCTGCACCTGCTCCTCGATGACGTTGCCGCTGTTCCAGTCTGCGGGGAGGCCCGCGGCCTTGTGCAGGAAGTTCTCCAGCACGTTCTGGCCGAAGTCGGAGTGCTTCACCTCGGGGTGCCACTGCACGCCGTAGAGGCAGCGCTCGTCGTTCCCGAAGGCGGCGACCGGCGTGACGGCCGTGGAGGCCAGCACCTGGAAGCCCTCGGGCGCCTGGGCGACCTGGTCGCCGTGGCTCATCCACACGTTCTGCTCGCTGGGCTGGCCGCCCAGCAGGACGCCGCCATCGCCGACGACGGCCGCATCGGTCGCGCCGTACTCGCGCAGACCGGTGTGAGCGACCTCGCCGCCGAGCGCCTGGGCCATGACCTGGAAGCCGTAGCAGATGCCGAGCGTGGGGATCCCGAGCTCGAAGACGCCGGGATCGAGGGAGGGTGCGCCGGGCTCGTACACCGACGACGGCCCACCCGAGAGGATGATCGCGACGGGGTTCTTCTCGGCGACCTCTGCGGCCGTGATCGTGTGCGGCACCAGCTCGCTGTAGACGCCCGCCTCGCGCACGCGACGTGCGATGAGCTGGGCGTACTGCGCGCCGAAGTCGACGACGAGGACGGGGCGCGCAGCGGTGTCTGCGCTCATCGGGGGACCTCCTGGGTCGGTGCGGACGGAGTCGAGGGGCCGGAGGCGGCCTTGGCGGCCCGCTTCTCGGCGGCGGTCTCCTCGCGCTGGGCGAGGTAGCGCTTGACGTCGCGGGCGACGAAGTACTCCATGAAGAAGGAGAGGAACGGCACGACGCCGCCGCCGGCGAGCAGCAGGAAGCGCCAGAACGGCCAGCGCATGAGGCTCCACACGCGGAAGCACGCGAAGAGGTACACGACGTAGAACCAGCCGTGGACGATGAGGATGCCGAGCGACAGGTTGATGCCGTCACCGGTCGAGATGAGCTCCCCCGTCGGGCTCGGGACGACCTCGCGGAACGCGAAGAGGCCGTGGGAGTCGAGGAAGAACAGCTCGACGGCCAGCTGCGGCGTGTACTTCAGCACCATCTCGGCGCACAGGAGAAGCAGTCCGACGCCCGTGATGACCGAGCAGACCTGGTAGAAGCGGAGCGCCCGGCGGATCTGGGGGAAGGATGAGACCCGCGGCTGTGGCATACCTCGATTCTAGTGGGGGCGCACCTGGCGGTT
The DNA here is from genome assembly GCF_049065455.1 of Microbacterium sp. SA156. Classification (NCBI taxonomy): domain Bacteria; kingdom Bacillati; phylum Actinomycetota; class Actinomycetes; order Micrococcales; family Microbacteriaceae; genus Microbacterium; species Microbacterium sp. SA156. The sequence goes on along the minus strand of NZ_JBAKGU010000009.1, from coordinate 24,376 downwards.
CGCCCATGGGCGGATGGCCGCGGCCGCTGCGCGGGCGGGGCACCGTCCGCCGTCGACGTCAGCCCGTCGGCGGCCCCAGCGACTCGCCGGTGATCCCCGAGACGACGAGGTCGGCGCGGACGCGCGATCCCTCGATCAGCACGGCGTTCGCGCCGTCGACGTCGCGTGCCCACGCTGCGGCCGCCTCAGGCGTCCGCCCGTGCCGTGTGTGCCGCTCGACAAGCCGTGACTCGCGCTCGGCAGGGGGCGTCGCGCAGAACCAGACCTCATCCATCCGCTCCCGGACGCCGAGCCACGGCTCCCGGTCGATGAGCAGGTAGTTGCCCTCGACGATGACGACCCGAGCCGTCGGCTCGATCGCGATCGCCCCGGACACGCCCTCGTCGACGTCGCGCTCGAACGCGGGCGCGTAGACCGTGTGATCCGTCTCGCGGCGGACCCTGTCGAGGAGCGCGACGAATCCCCAGCCGTCGAACGTGTCGATCGCTCCCTTGCGGTCGCGCAGGCCCAGGCGCTCGAGCGTCGCGTTCGCGAGATGGAACCCGTCCATCGGCAGCGCGACCGCGATGCCCTCGTGGCGCGCGTTGAGCGCCGCCACCAGGGCCGCCGCGAGGGTGGTCTTCCCTCCCCCGGGGCTGCCCGCGATCCCGAGCAGGAACCGCCGCCGGGTGCGCGCGGCGAGCTCGATCCGCCGGGCGAGCTCCTCGACGCGCTCAGCGGGCGGGCCCGTGCGTCGATCAGCTTCGGAGGCCACGGCTACTCGTCGTCGGGATCGCCGCCCGCGAGCTCCTCGAGCTCGCGCTCCCACGCGTCCTTCGCGAGGCGATACCAGAGGTAGAACGAGAAGGCCGCGAACACCGCCCACTCGACCGCGTAGAAGAGATTCAGCCAGTTGACCGGCCCCGCCACCTCGGGAGCCGGCGACGAGATCGCCGTCAGCTCCGTCTCGACGAGGCCCGCGATCGGGTCATCCGAGGTGAGGTACGGGCGGTAGACGTCGATCCGCTCGCCGTCGATCTCGGTGTCGTGCCACCGGCTGAGCAGCGCGGCAGGCGACATCCGCGTCATCTCGTCCACGTCGTCACTCGGCGGCAGCTGCGGCCCCTCGTCGGAGATGACCCGCCCCGTGAGCGGCGTCGGCTGCCAGTCGACGACGTGCCGCAGCTCGGGGGCGACGTACTTCTCCTCCGCGCGCTCCTCGAGTGCGGCCACGGCGGCGTCGGCGTCCTCGCGGGAGGCGGTCCAGCCGAGCGCGACCGCGATCGACCGGCTCTCGGGGTAGACCGCGAGGGCGAACTGCCCCGTGACCCAGTAGCCCTCGACACCGTCGTCGAAGCGCGACGAGACGACGATGAAGTCGCCGGGCACCCACTGGCCTTCGAGGGAGACCTTCTGGCCGACGAGCGCGTCGTCGAGGTACTGCCCCGGCCGCACGACCTCGTCGATCGGGCGGATGATCTCGGTCGCGCCGTCCTCGGGGGGATCGGTGTCGATCGCGCGCGCGAGCTGCCACTGCAGGAGCCACGAGAACACGCCGGCCACGACGAGGCACAGCAGCAGCATCGCGATCCAGCGCGGCCGCAGCATGACCTCGCGCAGCGTCGGCGGGAAGACCTGCGTCTCGCTCGCAGCGGGTGGCGCGGGATCGGCCATCAGTGCACGGGGTTCACGACGACGTCGACGCGCTGGAACTCCTTCAGGTCGGAGTATCCCGTCGTCGCCATCGACTTGCGCAGCGCCCCGATGAGGTTCGCCGTGCCATCCGCCACGAGGGCGGGCCCGTAGAGGACCTCCTCGAGCGTGCCGACCTGGTCGACCTTCACGCGGTGGCCGCGCGGGAGCTTCGGATGGTGCGCCTCGGGGCCCCAGTGGTAGCCGTTGCCGGGCGCATCGGTCGCGCGGGCGAGCGCGACGCCGAGCATCACCGCGTCCGCGCCCATGGCGAGCGCCTTCACGATGTCGCCCGAGGTTCCGACGCCTCCGTCGGCGATCACGTGCACGTAGCGGCCGCCCGACTCGTCGAGGTAGTCGCGGCGCGCACCGGCCACGTCGGCGACCGCGGTCGCCATGGGCGTCGTGACGCCCAGGGTCGCGCGGGTCGTCGACGCGGCTCCCCCGCCGAAGCCGACGAGCACGCCGGCCGCGCCCGTGCGCATGAGGTGGAGGGCGGCCGTGTACGTGCCGACGCCGCCGACGATGACCGGCACGTCGAGCTCGTAGATGAACTCCTTGAGGTTCAGCGGCTCGGCCGCGCTCGAGACGTGCTCGGCGGACACCGTGGTGCCCCGGATCACGAACAGGTCGACGCCCGCGGCGACGACCGTCTCGTAGAGCTCCTTCGTGCGCTGCGGCGACAGCGCGCCGGCCACCGTGACGCCGGCGTCGCGGATCTCGGCGAGACGCGCCGTGATGAGCTCGGGCTTGATCGGCTCGGAGTAGAGCGCCTGCATGCGCGCGGTCGCGGAGCGCTCGGGCAGCGACGCGATCTCCGCGAGCAGCGGCTCCGGGTCCTCATAGCGCGTCCACAGACCCTCGAGGTCGAGGACGCCGAGGCCGCCGAGCTTGCCCAGCATGATCGCGGTCTGCGGGCTCACGACCGAGTCCATCGGCGCGCCGACGACGGGCACGTCGAACGTGTACGCGTCGATCGCCCACGTCGTGGAGACGTCCTCGGGGTTGCGCGTGCGCCGCGAGGGCACGACCGCGATGTCGTCGAACGTGTACGCGGGTCGACCCCGCTTGCCGCGGCCCAGCTCGATGTCACTGCTCACCCGCCCAGCCTACCTGGCCGGGTGACGGCCATCCGGATCCGCGCCGCGTCGCGCGATCAGGCCGCGTAGCGGCCGGAGGCGATGGCCTTCGCGCGCTTCTTCTCGGCCTCCTCCTCGCGGTTCTTGGGAGGTGTCGTCGCGACGAGGTCGGCGAGCAGGTGCTGGGTGGCGTGGGCGATCTCCGCGACCGCGCGGTCGAACGCCTCACGGTTCGCCTTCGACGGCTTCGTCGTGCCGGCGATCTTGCGGACGTACTGCAGCGCCGCCGCGTGCACCTCCTCGGAGGTCGCGGCGGGCTCGAAGTTGTGGAGGGTGTGGATGCTTCGGCACATACCCGCACGGTACGCCCGGGGCTCGGAGGGGTCCAGGGGTGCCGACGACGAAGGCCCCCGCCGGAGCAGGGGCCTTCTGTCGAGCGTCTCAGCGCTTGTAGTTCGGCGCCTCGACGACGATCTGCACGTCGTGCGGGTGCGACTCCTTGAGACCCGCCGAGGTGATGCGGACGAACTTGCCGCGGGTCTTGAGCTCGTCGATCGTGCGCGCGCCGACGTAGAACATCGACTGGCGCAGCCCGCCGACGAGCTGGTACACGACGGCCGAGAGGGGCCCGCGGTAGGGCACCTGGCCCTCGATGCCCTCGGGGATGAGCTTGTCGTCGCTGGGGACGTCGGCCTGGAAGTAGCGGTCCTTCGAGTACGAGGTCTGCTTGCCGCGCGTCTGCATGGCGCCCAGCGAGCCCATGCCGCGGTACTGCTTGAACTGCTTGCCGGCCTGGAACACGATCTCGCCCGGCGACTCCTCCGTGCCCGCGAGCAGCGACCCGAGCATGACCGTGTCGGCGCCGGCGACGAGCGCCTTCGCGATGTCGCCCGAGTACTGGAGGCCGCCATCCGCGATCACGGGCACGTCGGCGGCGCGCGCCGCGAGCGACGCCTCGTAGATCGCGGTCACCTGCGGCACGCCGACACCGGCGACGACACGCGTCGTGCAGATCGAGCCGGGGCCGACGCCGACCTTGACCGCGTCGACGCCCGCCTCGATGAGCGCCTGGGCGCCCTCGCGCGTGGCGATGTTGCCGCCGATCACGTCGATGTGCGCGAACGACTCGTCCGACTTGAGACGGCGGACGATGTCGATGACGCCCTGCGACTGCCCGTTGGCCGTGTCGACGACGATGACGTCGACACCCGCGTCGCGCAGCGCCTCGGCGCGCTCCCACGCGTCGCCGAAGAAGCCGATCGCGGCACCCACGCGGAGGCGCCCCTGGTCGTCCTTCGTGGCGAGGGGGTACTTCTCGCTCTTGTCGAAGTCCTTGATGGTGATGAGGCCGGCGAGCCTGCCCTCGTCGTCGATGAGCGGCAGCTTCTCGACGCGGTGCTCGGCGAACAGGGCGATGACCTGCTCGGCGGCGATGCCGACGGGGCCGGTGATGAGGCCCTCGCTCGTCATGACGTCCTTCACGCGCGTCACGGGGCGCTGGATGTCGGAGACGAACCGCATGTCGCGGTTCGTGATGATGCCGATGAGGCGGTTGTCCTCGTCGACGACGGGCAGACCCGAGATGCGGTACTTCGCGCACATCGCGTCGACCTCGGCGATCGTCGCGTCCGGCGAGGTCGTGATCGGGTCGGTGATCATGCCCGACTCGCTGCGCTTGACGCGGTCGACGGCCGCGGCCTGGTCGGCGATCGAGAGGTTGCGGTGGAGGATGCCGATGCCGCCCTGGCGGGCGAGCGCGATCGCCATCCGCGCTTCGGTGACGGTGTCCATCGCGCTCGAGAGGAGCGGGATGGCGACCCGGATGCGGCGGGTGAGCCGCGACGACGTGTCCGCTTCGCTGGGGATGACGTCGGTGTGCCCCGGGAGGAGCAGCACGTCGTCGTAGGTGAGGCCGACGAAGCCGAACGGGTCGTGTTCTGTCATTGGGGGTGTCTCCTGCCGACGCGGTGTGGGCTGCTCCGGTACGGGATCGCCGTCCCGTGCGCCGATTCTATCGGCGCGCCCGGAGAGCGGCGCCGTCTCGCTCACACCCCGCGCACAGGAAAGCCTCAGGCGGCGCGCGCCCGCGCCATCCGCCGTCCGACCACTCCGTGACGTGGGCTGAAGAGGTAGACGAGAGTGAAGACGACGCCCTGGACGAGGATGACGAGCGCCCCCGACGCGGCATCCAGCCAGTAGCTGAGGTAGATGCCGATCACCGAGCAGGCGGCCGACAGGATCGGCGCGATGACGAGCATCCGCCCGAATCGGTCGGTGAGGAGGTGCGCGGTCGCGCCCGGGATGATGAGCATCGCGACGACGAGGATGACGCCGACCACCTGGAGCGCGACCACCGCGGTCAGCGCGAGGACGCCGAGCAGGATGGCGCCCAGCAGACGGGGCGAGAGCCCGATCGCGAACGCATGGGTCGGGTCGAACGCGTAGAGCGTGAGATCGCGTCGCTTCACGAGCAGCACGACGAGGGCGACCGCGGCGAGCACGCCGATCTGGATGAGGTCGCCGTCGGAGACGCCGAGGATGTTCCCGAAGATGATGTGGTTGAGATCGGTCTGACTCGGCGTCACGGAGATGAGGGCGAGCCCGAGCGCGAAGAGGGTCGTGAAGACGATGCCGATCGCGGCGTCCTCCTTCACGCGGCTCGTGTCGCGGAGCACGCCGATGAGCGCGACCGCGAGCAGCCCGAAGGCGAGCGCGCCGAGCGCGAACGGCGCGCCGAGGATGTACGCGATGACGACGCCTGGCAGCACCGCGTGCGAGACGGCGTCGCCCATGAGCGACCATCCGACGAGCACGAGCCAGCACGACAGCAGGGCGCAGACGACCGCGGCGACGACGGTCGCGGCGAGCGCGCGCACCATGAAGTCGTACTGCAGCGGCTCGAGGAGGAGGTCGAGGAGGTTCATGCGGCCTCCCCGAGCCCGAAGGCGCGTGCGAGGTTCTCCGGCCGCAGCGCCTCGCCGACCGGGCCGTGGAAGAGGGGCCTGCGCAGGAGGAGGATGGCCTCGTCGGCCAGCTCGGGAAGCGCGTGCAGGTCATGGGTCGAGACGAGCACCGCACAGCCGTCGGCCGCGAGCTCGCGAAGGAGTCGCACGATCGTCGCCTCGGAGCGCTTGTCGACCCCGGCGAAGGGCTCATCGAGCAGGAGGATCCGCGCCTCCTGCGCGATGCCGCGCGCGACGAACGCGCGCTTGCGCTGACCTCCCGACAGCTGGCCGATCTGGCGGTCTGCGAGATCGACGAGGTCGACCCGCTCGAGGGCTTCCTCGACGGCCGCGCGATCATCGGGGCGGGCGCGCCGCGTCAGGCCCTGGCGCCCGTAGCGCCCCATCATGACGACGTCGCGCACGGAGACCGGGAACGCCCAGTCGACGTCCTCGCTCTGCGGCACGTAGCCGACGATGCCGCGCCGACGGGCGACAGCGGGCGACCCGCCCTCGATGCGGACGCTGCCGGCGTCGGGGCGGATGAGCCCGAGCGCGGTCTTGAAGAGCGTGGACTTGCCCGACCCGTTCATCCCGATGAGGGCCGTCACCTTCCCGGCCTTGACGGTCGCGGACGCGGCGTCGAGAGCGAGGATGTCGCGGTAGCGGACTGTGATGTCGGCGAGCTCGATCGCGGGACTCATCCGGTCAGCCCCTCGACGATGAGCGACGCGTCATGCCGGATGAGGTGGAGGTAGGTGGGAACGGGCCCCTCCGGCTCGGAGAGGGAGTCGACGTAGAGCGTGCCGCCGAACGCCGCGCCCGTCGCCTCGACGACCTGCTGCATCGGCTTGTCCGACACCGTCGACTCGCAGAACACGGCCCGGACGCCGTTCTCCTCGACGAACTCGATGGCGGCGGCGATCTGCTGAGGCGTGGCCTGCTGCTCGGCGTTGACGGGCCAGATGTACGCCTCGGTGAGCCCCGCGTCACGCGCGAGGTATGAGAACGCCCCCTCGCATGTGACGAGCGCCCGCTCGTTCTCCGGCAGCGGCGCGAGCGCGTCGACGAGCTCGTCCTGCACGGCCTGCAGCTGCTGCGCGTAGGCCTCCCCGTTCGCCGCGAAGTCGTCGGCGTGCTCGGGGTCGAGCTCGCTGAACGCCTCGACCATGTTGTCGACGTACACCTGCACGTTGACGGGGCTCATCCAGGCGTGCGGGTTGGGCTTGCCGGCGTACGCATCGCCGGCGATGTCGATGGGTTCGACGCCCTCCGACACGACGACGTGCGGCACGTCGACGGAGTCCACGAACTGCGCGAACCACGCCTCGAGGTTGAGCCCGTTGTCGAGGATGAGGTCGGCGTCGGCGGCGCGCCGGATGTCTCCCGGCGTCGGCTCGTAGCCGTGGATCTCGGCCCCGACCTTCGTGATCGACTCGACCGAAAGGTGATCGCCCGCGACATTGCGGGCGATGTCGGCGAGCACGGTGAAGGTGGTGAGGACGACCGGGCGGTCGTCATCCTGGGGCGCGGCGCCCCCGGCGCACCCCGAGAGCAGGGCGACCGCCGCGAGGACGGCGCCTCCCCGGACGAGATTTTTCGGCATACCGAAAAAGTAGCTTTTCGGTGAACCGAAAACAAGCGCTTGCGGATGGGCGCCGAGGCGCGGTACGCGGATGGCCGACAGGGCCTGCGCGGAGTCGCGGCTGGCGGCGCCGGGCCCGGCCGTGAGCGCCGTCACGCCGTCCGCCGCACACCGTCCGCCGCACGCCGTCACCGGAATCGGACCCGTGGGGCACGAGTCGCCTCCTGCGCACGACACGCGCACACCAGCCCCAGCCATCCGAATCCGTGACGTGCCGCAGGCGACGACCGCAGCCAGAGCCGTCACCGGAATCGGACCCCTGGTGCTGGAGTCGCCTCCTGCGCACGACACGCGCACACCATCCCCAGCCATCCGAATCCGTGACGTGCCGCACCTCGCTACCGCCGGGGGCCGTGGAGAGGGCTCGCGCTGAGCTCCTTCCGGAGCCCCGCGCGAGCCCCTCCTGTCAGGAGCAGCGCACGATCGGCCCGGTCACGTTCGAGATGACAAGGTTGTCCGCACACGGGTTCTCGACGATGCGCGCGCCGTTGATGAGCGTGAGGTTGCGCAGCGTGATGTCGCGGTTGCCGGGGAACTCCGTCCGCTCGGCGAGGCGCACGGCGCCGCGCGAGATCGTGCCGCCGGTCGTGGCGAGGCTCACATTCGCGCAGTTTTCGATGAGCACGGGGTTGTTGCCGGTATCCGTGAGCTCGACGCGGTCGATGATGAGTCCGCCGCTCTCCGACACGCAGAAGACGCCCCGGCCGCCCCCGGTCGCCTTGACGGTGCCGACGCGGATGTTCGTCGGATGCGCGTCGCCGATGCGACCGGCCCTGTTGGCGATGCGGAACGCGGCATAGCCCGTCCCCGTGCCCGCGCCGACGGCGTCGACCGTGCCGACCGTCGCGTTCACCGTGTTGTTGAGGAGGAGGCCGGAGTGCGCCACGTCGCGAGCGGTCACGGTGCCGACCGTGAGGCCGTCGACGCCGTATGTCTCGACGGCGTGCGAACCCGCGCCCGAGACGTAGACGCTGTCGATGACGATGTTCTTCGCGTAGACGCTCGTGTCGCCGAGGTTGTCGATGCGCACGCCGAGGCCGCCGCTCAGTCGCATGTCGATGTCGCGCAGGCGGAGGTTGTCGACGTTCCGCGCGAAGATCCCGTACACCGGGGTTCCCGTCAGGTGCAGCCGCGCGATCTCGATGTCGTGCGCGCCGCGCATGTAGACGCCCGCGACATTCCCGGATCCGGTGCCGGTGACGTTGATCGTGCCGCAGGACTCGAGCGTGGTGTAGCTCGGCATCGTGATCCGGGCGTTCGCGCTCATCGTCCCCGATCCGTTGACGACCACGCGCTGCTTGCTCGTCCTCCCCGCGTCGAGGCCGGAGATGGCCGTGTTGATGGCCGTGAGCATGTCAGCGCCCTCCCACAGGAGGGTCGAGCCGCGATACGCGCGCCAGGTGCTGCCGTCTTGCACGGCTGCCCCGTGCACGGTCGAGCCGGTGCAGCTCGTGCCGGCGGCATGGGCCGGCGCGGCGAGAGCCAGTCCCGCGATGCAGAGGATGGTCGTCGCGAGCGCGGACAGGATGGCGCGGCTGCGCCGCCGCGCGTGAGCATGTCTCAAGATGGGTCCCCTTCGACACGCCGCCCGCGATCCGCGTCCTCTTTGACGCGGCGGACGGCGACTGACTCGCAGAGTAGCGACGCGTCAGCCAGGAGAGGAAGCGTTTTCCCGAAATGCACGACCCGCAGCGACGGTCACCGGAATCGGACCGGTGGTGCTGGAGCCGCCTCCTGCGCACGACACGCGCACACCAGCCCCGGCCATCCGAATCCGTGACCCGTAGCGGGCGAAGACCGCGGCCAGCGACGGTCACCGGAATCGGACCGGTGGTGCTGAAGTCGCCTCCTGCGCACGACACGCGCACACACGCCCCAGCCATCCGAACCCGTGCCCCTCAGCAGGCGAAGACCACGGCCGGAACGGTCACCGGAATCGGACCCGTGGGGCACGAGTCGCCTCCTGCGCACGACACGCGCACACCAGCCCCAGCCATCCGAATCCGCGTCCCTCAGCAGGTGACGACCGCGGTCACAACCGTCGAGTCACCCGCCCACTCGCCGCGAAACGCGGTGACCGGGCGCCGATTCGACGCGAAACGGGGAATGACTCGCTGGCTCTTGCCGCGAAACGCGGCGACCCGCCGCCGCGCTTCGACCCAGAACGCCGCCCCGGAACGCCGCCCCAGAACGCCGGCCTCAGGCGACGGGCTCGGGCTCCAGGGCCGGTCGGGGGCGACGAGCGTGCCGGATCATGTCCACGCTCAGCACGACGAGCGCGACCCAGACGATGCCGAAGCCGATCCACCTCTCGAGCGGCATGGGCTCGTGGAGCACGACGACGCCGACGAGGAACTGCAGGATCGGCGCGATGAACTGCAGGAGCCCCACCGCCGTCAGCGAGATGCGCCGGGCGCCTGCCGCGAAAAGCAGCAGCGGCACGGCCGTCGCGACGCCCGCGAGCGACAGCATCACGGTGTGCAGCGTGCTGACGGTTCCGTAGGTCAGCCCCGCCGTCGCCGCGACGACGACGAGCTGCACGACCGCGACCGGCGCGAGCCACATCGTCTCGAGCGCGAGGCCGCTGACCGCGTCGACCGCGCCGCCGATCCGGTTCTTGACGAGCCCGTAGAGGCCGAACGACGTGCTGAGGATGAGCGCGATCCACGGCACGGAGCCGTATCCGACGACGATCACGACCACCGCCGCGGCCGCGATGCCGACCGCGGCCCACTGCGCGGGGCGCAGCCGCTCGTGCAGCACGAGCACCGCGAGGACGACCGTCGTGATCGGGTTGATGAAGTACCCGAGGCTCGACTCCACGACGTGCCCGGTGAGGGTCGCGATGAGGAAGGTCTGCCAGTTGACGTAGATGAGGACGCCGGCGATCGCCGTCCACAGCGCGAGACGGGGGTTCCGCAGCACCGCGATCATCCGGCCCCATCCGCGCGCGACGGTGAGCAGGATGGCGCAGAAGACGAGCGAGAGGAGGACGCGCCAGGCGACGACCTCCCAGGGGCCGGTCGGCGCGAGGAAGACGAAGTAGAGCGGGAGCACACCCCACAGCAGGTAGGCGCTGAAGCCGTACCCCGTGCCGAGCGCCCGCTCGCGTTCCGAGGATCCAGTGGCGGAGAGCGTGGTCACCGATCCAGCCTAGGTCGGCAGGTGGCCCGCGAGGGCGGCCGGGACGGTGCCGCGGCGGTCATCCTCCGGCGCATTCCTGCCAGACCGCGGCAGCCTCGACAGGATCGCGCGCATGCAGGAGGGCCCGACGCCGAAGCGCCGGGCCCTCCAGGAAAGGCGTGTCGTCAGCGGACGACGACCGCGAGCACGTCGCGGGCCGAGAGCACCAGGTACTCGTCGGCGCCGAACTTGACCTCGGTCCCGCCGTACTTGCTGTACAGGACGCGGTCGCCGACGGCGACGTCGAGCGGAACGCGGTTGCCGTTGTCGTCGATGCGGCCGGGGCCCACGGCCACGACCTCGCCCTCCTGGGGCTTCTCCTTGGCGGTGTCGGGGATGACCAGACCGCTGGCGGTGGTCTGCTCGGCCTCGACCTGCTTGATGACGATGCGGTCCTCGAGCGGCTTGATGGAAACCGACACGGTGTACCTCTTCTTTCGTTGCTTCGACGGAAGACTCAGTTCGCACTCTCATGACGAGAGTGCTAACGCCAGTGTAGGGCGGGACCTGGCACTCCCGCAACGCGAGTGCCAATTCGAGGACACAGGATGACACGCGAGAATGGACGCATGGAGCAGGGAGAACTCGACGCGCTGCTGACCGCCGAGGGCCTGGCCCTGCTCGACGCGCTGGACCCCGTGGAGACGACGGCGGATGTCGCCCGCACGGTATCGCGCCTCCGGGCCGCGGGCCACTCCCCCGACCTCGTCTCGGCGGTCGTCGGCCAGGTGCGTCTGCGGTCGCGGGCGGAGGCGAAGTTCGGCCCCTTCGCGGCGCGCATGCTCTTCACCCGCGCGGGGGTCGAGCAGGCGACGCGGATGGCCGTGGCCGCGCACCATGCAGGGCGCATGCGCGCGGCGGGGATCGAGCGCGTCGCCGACCTCGGCTGCGGCATCGGCGGCGACGCGCTCGCGTTCGCCGGCGTCGGGATGGAGGTGCTCGCAGTCGACGCGGACCCTGTGACGGCGGCCCTCGCGGCCTACAACCTGCGGCCGTTCGGGGATGCCGTGGAGGTGCGCTCCCAGCGCGCAGAGGAGGTCGACCTCTCCGGCTGGGACGCGGTCTGGCTCGACCCCGCGCGTCGCACGAGCGGTCACTCCGAGACCCGCCGGGTCGCGCCATCCGACTACTCCCCCGCGCTCGACTGGGCGCACGCGCTCGGCGAGCGGATGCCCGTGGGCATGAAGCTCGGGCCGGCTCACGATCGCGAGGCGATCCCGGACGAGGTCGAGGCGCAGTGGGTGAGCGTCGACGGGTCGACCGTCGAGCTCGTGCTCTGGTCGGGGGCGCTCGCGCGCGACGGCGTGCGGCGGGCCGCGCTCGTCATCCGCGGCGACGCGTCGCACGAGCTCACCGCTCCCGCCGACACCGAGGACGAGCCGGTGCACGAGCTCGGGGCGTTCCTGCACGAGCCCGAGGGCGCCGTCATCCGCGCGCGCCTCGTCGGCGAGGTCGCCCGGTCGCTCGAGGCCGGCCCGATCGCTCCCGGCATCGCCTATCTCACGGGCGACGCCGCGCTGACGACGCCGTTCGTCTCGTCGTTCCGCGTCCGCGAGACGCTCCCCGCCGACGTCAAGGCGCTCGCGAAGGCGCTCCGCGCCCGCGGGATCGGCACCCTCGAGATCAAGAAGCGCGGCGTCGACGTCGATCCGGCGCTCCTCCGGAAGAAGCTCAATCTGCGTGGCGACGGATCGGCGACGCTCTTCATGACGCGCATCGGCGGGCGGCGCGCCGCCATCCTCGCGGACCGCGTGTAGCGGCTACGCGGCCGGCAGCTCGATGACGGGCGCCTCGCCGAGCTGGCCGAGGATCCAGAGCGCCCAGACGCCGCAGTAGGCGATCGCCACGACGCCGAACCCGAATCCCCACCAAGCGAGGGCCCGGTCGGCATGTCGGCGGACGAGCGCGATGACCGCGAGCACGACGGCGATGAGCGCGAGCGGCGCGACCCACGGCGTGAACCACGACATCGTGAGCGCGAACATGCCGAGCACGAGCGACGGGCTCGAGAGCGAGACGCGGCGGCGCGGCCGGTCGGAGCGGGAGGGCACCGCGTTCAGCAGCTCGTCGTCGTCGAGCTGCGCCGCGTCCTCCGGCTCGGTCATGGTCTGCGCGCGACCTGGATGTCGGTGACGGGCAGGGTCGAGTCCGCTCCGAACGCGAGCGTCGAGGGCTTGTGGCCCGACTGGATGAGCTCGGAGGCGAGCGCGGCGATCATCGCGCCGTTGTCGGTGCAGAGCCGCAGCGGCGGGATCCGGACGGTCACGCCCGCGGCCTCGGCGCGCGCGAGAGCGACCTCGCGGAGACGGCGGTTCGCGATCACGCCCCCGCCGAGAAGCAGTCGCGGCACGTCATGCTCCGCGCAGGCATCCAGTGCCTTCGTCACGAGCACGTCGACGACGGCCTCGCGGAAGCTCGCCGCGACATCCGCCATCGGGATGTCCTCGCCCTCGGCCTCGCGCTGCTCGGTCCACCGCGCGACGGCGGTCTTGAGGCCCGAGAACGAGAAGTCCCAGCGGTGCTTCTCGCGGTCGCTCGCGCGCGAGAGGCCCCGGGGGAAGCGGATGGCATCGGGATCGCCGCCGACGGCAGCGCGGTCGATCTCCGGCCCGCCGGGGTACGGCAGTCCGAGGATGCGCGCGACCTTGTCGAAGGCCTCCCCCGCCGCGTCGTCGACCGTCTCGCCGAGCAGCTCGACATCGCTCGTGAGGTCGCGGACGAGCAGCAGCGAGGTGTGCCCGCCCGAGACGAGCAGGGCGACGGTCGGGTACTCGAGCGGCTCGCTGTCGTCGGCGAGGATGTCGGCCGCGATGTGCCCGACGAGGTGGTTCACGGCGTAGAGCGGCTTGCCGAGCGACACGGCGAGGGCCTTGGCGGCGCCGACCCCCACCATGAGCGCACCCGCGAGGCCCGGCCCGCTCGTGACCGCGACGGCGTCGAGATCCGCGAGCCGGATGCCCGCCTCGGCGACGGCCTGCTCGATCGCCGGCTGCAGCGCCTCGAGGTGCGCGCGGGCGGCCACCTCGGGCACGACGCCGCCGAAGCGCGCGTGCTCGTCCATGCTGCTCGCGATCGTGTTGGACAGGAGGGTGCGTCCGCGGACGATCCCGATGCCGGTCTCGTCGCAGCTCGTCTCGATGCCGAGCACGAGGGGTTCGGCGCGGTTCATGAGCAGGCTCCTGCGTCGGTCGGGTCGGGGATGCGCGCGGCGCGCCACGCGGGAACGTCGAGCTTCATGACGATCGCGTCGACGTCGTCGGGCTGGTAGTAGCGCGGCCGCCGGCCGAGCTCGGCGAACCCCTCGCTGACATAGAGCGCCTGGGCGACCGGGTTGTCGGCGCGGACCTCGAGGAACACCTCGCGCACGCGGCGGCGATCGGCCTCCTCGAGGAGGAGCCGCAGCAGCGCCCTGCCCTGCCCGCGGCCGCGCGCGCTCTCGGCGATGGCGATCGTCTGGACATCCGCGTCCTTCGCCCCAGGGAGCGATCGCAGACCGGCGTAGCCCGCGACCTGACCCGCCTGCTCGAGCACGAGGTAGTGCGCGTGCTCCGACGCGAGCTCCTCGCGCATCATGCCCTCGCTCCAGGCGTCGGTCGGGAACGCGCTGCGCTCGAGCGCCATGATCGCGTCGAGGTCGGCGACGGTCGCCTCGCGGATGCTCACGAGCCCACCCGCTTCCGCGGCGCGGGCGCCGTGACGTCGGGCGAGCGCAGATAGAGCGGCTCGGTCACGCCGCGCGTCTCACCCGCACGGAGGCGGATGGCCGCGAGCCGGCCGAGCGCGCCGATCGGGATGCGCGTGGCGAGCACGAACCGGTCGCCGTCGAGGTCTTCGGCCGAAGCGCCCACACGCTCGAGGCTCGCGCGAGCGTCGTCCTCCCAGAGCTCGCCGACCGCGCTCCGCCAGGCACGGTCGCGCAGCGGCGCGAGCAGCGGGTCAGCGGAGAGGTCGGCGTCGCGCGGGCGCAGCTCGGGTCCGGCGATGCGGCGCGGCAGACCCCATCCGTCGAGGTCGCCGTAGATCGAGATGGCGTTCTCCCTGCGGCGCGCGTCGGTCGCGACGGCGAATCCACCGGTCGGGAAGGCGATCGTCAGCTCCGCGGCGACCGCGTCGTGGCTCGCGATGCCGAGCACGGGAACACCGCGGCCGAGGGCGAAGGCGCGCGCGGCGGCGATGCCGATGCGGAGGCCCGTGAAGGGCCCCGGGCCCATTCCCGCGGCGACATGCGTGATGCGGTCCGGCCCGACGCCCGCGTCGGCGAGCGCGCGCTCGAGGAGCGTGCCGATCACCTCGGCGTGACCGAGGGCGTTCTCGCTCTCGGCCTCCGAGAGGATCTCGCCGTCGGGCGCGACGACGGCCGCGCCCGAGCCGATGGAGGTGTCGACGGCCAGGATCATGCTCTCCAGCGTAGTTTCCCGCCGGTCACGGAATGCCGGGAACGCGCGCCCTCAGTCGAGGGTCTTGTGCATCCGGATGGCGCTGATCTCGAACCCGAGCGACGCGTACAGACGCCGGGCGGCGGTGTTCGAGCCGAACACGTTGAGCCCGATCGACCGCGCTCCCTGCGAGCGGGCGTGCTCCTCCCCGAGCTGCATGGCGGCCCGGCCCAGCCCGCGACCGCGGTGCGCCTCGTGGATCTGGATGTCCCACACCCACCAGGCGGTGTCATCCGGGCTCGGGTCGGGCCCGATCCACAGCCACCCGACGACCTCGTCGCCCTCGACGACGTCGAACACGCGGTGGCCGGCGACGAGCTGCCCGTCGGGGAAGGCGCGCTCGACGCTCTTCTGCGCATTCTCCCGCGCGACGTCGGGCGCCTCCCCGGCCGCCATGAGCTCGTCGGCATACGCGTCGCGGCTGCGGTCGATCCAGGCGGGCAGCCGGGAGGGGTCCATATCGCGGAGGGTGAGCGTCATCCCGGAAGTCTGCCAGCGCGGGGCGCGGCGCGGAAGCCGCTCGCCTCGCCCGCGATCGCCGCACGGTAGGCGCGCTCGTCGAGCGCCCCGATCCGCGAGTGCCTCCGGCCGTAGGCGAGGTAGATCGCGATGCCGACGGCCATCCAGCAGCCGAACGCGATCCAGGTGCCGCCCGAGAGCTGCGTCATGAGCGCGAGGCACGTCACGGCGCCGAGGACGGGCACGACGGGGAAGAGCGGCACGCGGTACGTGCGCGGCAGGTCGGGGCGGCGGTATCGCAGGACGATGACGGCGACGTTGACGACCGTGAAGGCCGCGAACGTCCCGATGCTCGTCGCGTTCGCGAGCTCGCCGAGGGGCACGATGCCCGCAGCGACGGCGATCACGGCGCCCGTGATGAGGGTGCCGGCCACGGGCGTGCGGGTCGTCGGCGAGATGCGCCCGAAGACGCGCGGCACGAGCCCGTCGCGCGACATCGTGAGGAGGATGCGCGTCTGCCCGTACAGCACGGTCAGCACGATGCTCGCGAACGCGATGAGCGCGCCGATCGAGAACACGACGCCGAACCAGGGCTGGCCGGTCACCTCGGCGAGCACCGTCACGAGTCCGTGGTCGCGGAACCACGGCGCCTCGCGCGCGCCGACCGCCGCGATCGCGACGACGACGTAGATGGCCGTCACGAGGCCCATCCCGAGCAGGATGGCGCGCGGCAGGTCGCGCGCGGGGTCTCGCGCCTCCTCGCCCGCGGTCGAGGCCGCGTCGAACCCGATGTACGAGAAGAACAGCACGGCCGCGGCGCCCGTCACGCCCGGGAAGAACGCGTCGAACATGCCGTCGAAGTGATCGACGCGGAATGCGGTGAACGCGACCGCGGAGAAGAAGAGCAGGACGCCGACCTTGAGCGCGACGAGCACGGTGTTGATCCAGGCGGCCTCGCGCACGCCGCGCAGGAGCAGCACCATCGCGAGGATCACGAGGAGGAACGCGCTGAGGTTGAACACGCCGCCCTCGGCCGACGGATCCGAGGCGATCGCGGCCGGCAGCGAGAGCCCGAAGATCGCGAGGGTCTCGTCGACGTACTGCCCCGCGCCCGATGCGACCGCGGCGACCGAGACGCCGTACTCGAGGACGAGGCACCAGCCCACGACCCAGGCGACGCCCTCGCCGAGCGTGACGTACGCGTACGAGTAGCTCGAGCCCGACACCGGCACGGCGCCCGCCATCTCGGCGTACGACAGGGCGGAGAGCAGAGCGGGGACGGCCGCGAGCAGCACGCTCATCCAGATGCCGGGACCGGCATGCGGGATCTGCTCGGCCAGCAGAGCGAGGATGCCCGTGCCGAGCGTCGCGCCGACGGAGATCATGGCGAGCTGGATCATCGAGAGGTGGCGCCCCAGCGTCGCGGATCCCTCGCTCGACTGCCCGGCCTCGGCGACGAGCATGCCGATCGTGCGGCGGCGCAGGAGCTGGCCGCCGAGAGAGGCGCGGGTCATGCGGCGGTGCGCTTCTCGATCACGACGATGCGCGGCGCGTCGGCGTCGAGCTCCGCGGAGGCGCGCGAGAGATCGCCGCACATCGTGTCGGAGCCGCGTCCGCCCACGGGGCGGGTGATCTCGACGTCCCACCAGACCTCGCGCAGGCCCTCGATCTTGTCGCGCCCCCACTCCATGACGACGACCGATCCGTCGACGTCGATGTCGAGGTCGTCGAGCTCGAGCGCCGACGAGAGGCGGTAGGCGTCCGCGTGGACGAGCGGCGCCCCGCCGACGAGGGACGGGTGCGTGCGCGCGATGACGAAGGTCGGGCTCTGGATGGGCCCGCGCACGCCGAGCGCATCGGCGAGGCCGCGCGTGAGCGTCGTCTTGCCGGCGCCGAGCGGCCCGGTCAGGACGACGAGGTCGCCCGCCTCGAGGTGCGCGCCGATGCGGCGGCCGAGGTTCTCCATGTCGGTCGCCGTGGGCACGTCGTGCGTGCCGAGCAGCTCGTCGGGGATCATCCCTTCACCCTCCGTGCCACGCGCGGTCCGATGCGCGTGACGATCTCGTAGTTGATCGTGCCCGCCGCGTCCGCCCACTCCTCGACCGCGGGAGCCCCCGCAGCGGGGTCGCCGAAGAGGATCGCCTCGTCGTCGACGGCGACCGGATGGTCGCCCGCATCGACGACGAACTGGTCCATCGCGATCCGCCCGACCACGGGCATCCGGCGCCCGCCGATCACGACCGGCGCGCGGTTCGAGGCCTGGCGCGGGATGCCGTCGGCGTAGCCGAGCGGCACGAGGGCGAGCGTCGTCTCCCCCGTCGTGCGATGGACGTACCCGTATGAGACGCCCTGGCCGGGCGGCACGCGGCGCACGGCCGCCACCCGGCCGCGCAGGGTCATCGCGGGCCGCAGCCCGAGGTCGGCCGACGTCGCGTCGTCGAACGGCGAGAGCCCGTAGATGCCGACGCCGACGCGGACGGCGTCGAAGCGGGCGGCGGGCAGGCGGATGGCGGCGGCGGTCGCCGCGATGTGGCGGATGCGCGGCGAGAGCCCCGCCGCCTCGGCCTGCGCGAGCGCGCCCTCGAAGACGCGCACCTGCGCGAGGTCGTCGGCCTCGCTCGTGCCGGAGAGGTGGCTGAAGACCCCCTCGACGACGATGCGGCCGGCCTGCGCGAGGCGCGCGGCCTCCGCGAACGCGGCGGGCCAGTCGGCGGGGGCGAGCCCGTTGCGCCCGAGGCCGGTCTCGAGCTTGAGGTGCACGCGCGGCACCTCGTCGCCGATCGCCGCGGCGGCGATCGCCGCGAGCTGCGGGATGCGCGAGACGCCGAGCTCGACCCGCGCGGCCACCGCGGCGGCGAAGTCCTCGACCGGGTCGTGCAGCCACGCGAGCACGGGCGCGTCGATGCCCGCGGCGCGCAGCGCGAGCGCCTCGGGGATCTCGGCGACCCCGAGCCGCGTCGCCCCTCCCTCGAGCGCCGCACGCGCCGCGGTCTCGGCGCCATGGCCGTAGCCGTCGGCCTTCACGACCGCGATGAACTCGCGCGTCCCCGTCACCTCGCGCAGATGCCGCACGTTGTGCACGATCGCCGCGCGATCGATGACGGCCTCGCGCAGCGCGCGCTCCTCGCCGCTCACGGGGTCGTCTCGCCTGCGGTCGACGTGCCCGCGCCATCCGCGACATCCGAGCCATCCGCCTCGTCGCCGTCCGCCTCGTCGAGGGGCGATTCGACGCCCGCGCTCACGACGTCGACCGCGGCAGGGCCCGCCTCCCCTTCGGCCGTGACGTAGGCGATCGCGAGCCCCGCATCGTGCGACAGCGAGAGGTGCAGCGCCGTGATCCCGAGTGCGGCGACGGTCTGCGCGGTGGCGCCGGTGAGCTCGAAGCGCGGCGCCTCGCGCTCGCCGAGCCGGGCGACCTCGATCTCGGTCCACGTCACGCCGTCCGAGCCGCCGAGGGCCTTGATGAGCGCCTCCTTCGCGGCGTAGCGCGCGGCGAGCGAGCGCAGCGGCAGGCCGCGCTCGTGCTCCGTGAACAGGCGGTCGCGCAGGCGCGGCGTGCGCATGATCGTGCTCTCGAACCGCGGGATGTCGACGAGGTCGACGCCGATGCCGACGATCATCCTTCTCCCTTCCGCCGTGCCCGTGCTGCGCGCTCCGACGCGCCTACTCGACTGTGACCGACTTCGCGAGGTTGCGGGGCTGGTCGACGTCGAGGCCCTTCGCGGTCGCGAGGCCCATCGCGAAGATGTGCAGCGGCACGACGGCGAGGATGGGCTCGAACAGCGGCGCGGCGAGCGGCACCCGGAGCACCTCGTCGGCGAAGGGCAGCACGGCCGCGTCGCCCTCCTCCGCGACCGCGATCACGCGGGCGCCGCGGGCGCGGATCTCCTCGATGTTCGAGATGACCTTCGCGTGCAGCGTCGCGCCCTGACGCGGCGACGGCACCATCACGAACACCGGCTGACCCGGCTCGATCAGCGCGATCGGGCCGTGCTTGAGCTCGCCCGCGGCGAACCCCTCCGCGTGGATGTACGACAGCTCCTTGAGCTTGAGCGCACCCTCCAGCGCGATCGGGTACCCCACGTGACGGCCGAGGAACAGCACCGACCGCGTGTCCGACATCCACCGCGAGAGCTGCTCGATGCGCTCCTGCTCGTTCTCCAGGATCCACCGGATCTTCTCCGGCAGCGCCTCCAGCTCCGCGATCGCCGCACCCGCGACCTCCGCCGACAGCGCGCCCCGCACCCGCCCCACGTGCAGCGCGAGCAGGTACAGCGCCGTGATCTGCGCCACGAACGCCTTCGTCGACGCCACCGCGACCTCCGGCCCCGCGTGCGTGTACACGATCGCGTCCGACTCCCGCGGGATCGTCGCACCCTGCGTGTTGCAGATCGACAGGGTCTTCGCGCCCAGACGCGCGGCCTCCTTCACCGCCATCAGCGTGTCCATCGTCTCGCCGGACTGGCTGATCGACACCACGAGCGTCTCCGGCCCCACGATCGGGTCGCGGTACCGGAACTCGTGCGCGAGCTCCACATCCACCGGGATCCGCGCCCACTGCTCGATCGCGTACTTCCCGACCAGACCCGCGTAGTACGCCGTCCCGCACGCCAGCACGATCACCCGGCTCACGCCCTGGAACAGCCCGTCCAGGCCATCCAGCTCGGGGATCACGATCTGCCCGTCCTGCACCCGACCCAGCACCGTGTTCGCGACCGCCTCGGGCTCCTCCGAGACCTCCTTGGCCATGAAGCTCGACCAGCCGCCCTTGTCCGCAGCCGCCGCATCCCACGACACCTCGAACGGCTCGACCTCCACGACCGCGCCGTCGAAGTCCGTCACCGACACGCCCTCCGGCGTGATCGACACGATCTGATCCTGCCCGATCGCCAGCGCACGACGCGTGTGCTCCACGAACGCCGCCACATCCGACCCGAGGAAGTTCTCCCCCTCGCCCAGACCGATCACCAGCGGCGAGTTCCGCCGCGCACCCACGACCAGGCCCGGGTGATCCTCATGCATCGCCAGCAGCGTGAACGCACCCTCCAGCCGCGACACCACCGCCCGGAACGCCGCAGCCAGGTCCCCGCCCGCAGCCCGGTACTCCCGGCCCAGCAGCACCGCCGCGACCTCGGTGTCCGTCTGGCTGCGGAACGAGAACCCCTCCGCCTCCAGCTCCGCCTTCAGCGCAGAGAAGTTCTCGATGATGCCGTTGTGGATCACCGCCAGCCGGTCCTCATCCGCCAGATGCGGATGCGCGTTCAGATCCGTCGGGCCCCCGTGCGTGGCCCACCGCGTGTGCCCGATCCCCGTCGTGCCCGCACCCAGCGGAGCCTCATCCAGCGCCTCCCGCAGACGCGCCAGCTTGCCCGCCTTCTTCCGCATCCCCAGCGACCCCTCGCGGTCGATCACGGCGATGCCCGCGGAGTCGTACCCCCGGTACTCGAGCCGAGCAAGACCCGCGAGAAGGATGTCCTGGCTTTCCCGAGGACCGACGTATCCGACGATTCCGCACATGCGCTCAATCCTAGGGACGCCATCCTGGGAACCCCGGCAGGCCGCCGCCCCGGGCGCGGCTACGGGCGCACGACGAGCACGGGAGCATCGACCGCGAGCACGGCGCGCATGGCGGGCGTCGCGCCCCGCGGCGCCTTCCGCGCCGCGCAGGCTGAGCGCCCACGCCGCCCCGACCGCTTCTACAGCTTGCGCAGGAGCACGCTCTCGACGTTGTGGTCGGCGCCCTTGTTGAGCACGAGCGTCGCGCGGTGCTTCGTCGGCGCGACGTTCTCGAGCAGGTTCGGCAGGTTGATGTCGTTCCAGATGCCGCGGGCCGTGCTGATGGCCTCCTCGTCGCTGAGGTGCTGGAAGACGTTGAAGTACGACGAAGGGTTCGAGAACGCGCCCTCGCGCAGCGCGAGGAAGCGGTTGACGAACCACTCCTCGATGTGCGCGGCGTCGGCGTCGACGTAGATCGAGAAGTCGAACAGGTCGCTGACCGCGACGTCGTTCGGCGTGGGCGGCGGCTGCAGGACGTTGAGCCCCTCGATGATGAGCACGTCGGGCCGCCGCACGACGACCTGCGCGTCGGGCATGATGTCGTACTTCATGTGCGAGTAGAACGGGGCGCGCACCTCGTCGGCACCGCTCTTGACGCGCGTGACGAAGTCGACGAGCGCACGGCGGTCGTACGACTCGGGGAAGCCCTTGCGGCTCATGATCCCGCGCCGCTCGAGCTCGGCGTTCGGATAGAGGAAGCCGTCCGTCGTGACGAGCTCGACGCGCGGGGTGTCCGGCCAGCGGCTGATCAGCTCGCGGAGCAGGCGCGCGACCGTCGACTTGCCGACCGCGACCGACCCCGCGACCCCGATGACGAACGGGGTCGTCGGGTCCTCCTCCTGGAGGAACGTCGACACCTCCGCGCCGATCCGGCGCACACCGCTCGCCCAGATGCTGAGTGTGCGGCTCAGCGGCAGGTGGACGTCTCGCACCTCGGCGATGTCGAGCCGGTCGCCGAGCCCGCGCAGCTGGACGACCTCGGTCTCGGTGAGCGGCTGATCCATGCCCGCCGCCATCCGCGCCCACTCGGCGCGGGGGATCTCGCGGTACAGCGAGAGGGAGGCGGGAACGGCTGTCGGACTCATCCGCAACATCGTACCGGGGCGGATGGCCGGGGCCCGGCGGCAGGATGGCCGGGGCACAGCGGCACCGCGGACGGGAGCGGGCGGGGCCCGGCCCGCGCGCGCTGGCGCGGGTCGGGCCGGGCGTCACACGAGCCGCTCGAGCTCGGCCGGCGTCCCGGTCATGATCACGGCGGCATGCTCGGTGATGCGCTCGATCGGCCAGTCCCACCAGCGCACCGCGAGGAGCCGGCGGACATCCTCTTCGTCGAACCGCATGCGAATGCGCCGCGCGGGGTTCCCGCCCACGACCTCGTACGGCGCGACGTCCTTCGTGACGACGCTGTGCGCGCCGATCACCGCGCCGTCGCCGATGGTCACGCCGGGGAGGATCGTCGCCTCGCGGCCGATCCACACGTCGTTGCCGACGACCGTGTCGCCGCGCTGCTCGATCGCGAGGAAGGCGTCGAGGGTGTTCTCCATCCAGGCCCCGCCGAACATCGTGAACGGATAGGTGGATGGTCCGACCATCGGATGGCTGCCGCCCGGCATGAGGAACGTCGCACCCGGGGCGATCGCCGTGAAGCGGCCGATGACGAGGCGCTGGGGGCCGTAGAGGTACCGGACGTTGGCCTCCTCGAACGGCGGACGGGTTCCCTCGTCGTCGTAGTACGTGTACTCGCCGACCTCGATGAGCTCGGACGTCACGACGCTCCGCAGGAACACGACGTTCGACAGCTCCGGTCGCGTCGTCGGCGTGGGCTGGGAGGGGTCGGGGATGCGGGGATCGGTCACTGCTGCTCCTCCTCGGGGGTCATCCACTGCACGAGCTGGTACACGACGCCGTTCGGGTCGGCCATCTGGAAGTAGCGCTCGCCCCACGGCTCGGTCTCGATCGGCGTGACGATCTCGACACCCTCGGCGCGCAGGCGCTCGTACTGCGCGTCGATGTCGGGAACGACGAACACCACGAGCAGTCCCCCGGCATCGTGTGCCTGCGTGGCGGGTCTGAAGGTCCCGAGCCCGGTGCGCAGGTAGATGAGCGCGAACCCCGCCTCGGGGTGCGCGAGCGAGCAGAACCCGTCCGCGGACATGGTCTCGGAGAAGCCGAGATGCCGCTTCACCCAGGCGGCGGACGCCTCGACGTCGCGGACATTGAGCGAGAGGGCGGATTCGGTGATGTGCATGGAACGGCCTCCTGTCGGTCGGATGGTCTCGGCTGCGGATGCGGTCGTGCGGGTCATCGCGTCCTCCTTCTCCTCAACGGAACGTCGTACACTGTACGGTATACGACGCACAGAGCACAACCCCGTCCATGGCAGGATCATTCCCATGTCCTCGAACCGCACCGGATCCGGCGAGCCCAGCGCCACGCTCGCCCTGCTGTGGGGCGAGCCCGCTCGCACGCAGCGGAAGGGGCCCGCGCGCTCGCTCACCGCGGTCCAGCTCGTCGATGCCGCGCTCGAGCTCGCCGACGAGAGCGGCCTGGCCGCGGTGACCATCCGCGCCGTGGCCGAGCGGGTGGGAGTGTCGGCGATGTCGGTCTACACGTATGTCCCCGGCAAGCCGGAGCTGCTGGACCTCATGGTCGACGCGCTCTACGGCCGGATGCCCCGGCGCCCCTGGGCGGATGAGACGTGGCGGGCGCGGCTCGGGATGGTCGCCGAGGCGAATCGCGAGCTGCTGACCGAGCACGCGTGGCTGACGGAGGTCGCCGCTCTGAGCCGGCCGCCCCTCGGGCCCGGACTGATGGCGAAGTACGAGCACGAGCTCGCGGCGTTCGACGGGACGGGACTCGCGGATGCCGACGTCGACGCGGCGCTGACCTATCTGCTCGGCTTCGTGCAGGCGCACTGCCGCGCAGCGCACGACGCGCAGCGCGCCACAACGGATTCGGCGATGAGCGACGGCGAATGGTGGGCGGCCAACCAGCCGATCCTCGCGCGCGCGTTCGACCCGGCGCGCTATCCCCGCGCCGTCCGGATCGGAGCCGCGGCAGGAGAGGCGCAAGGGTCTGCCTGGGCGGCGGATCGGGCGTGGGAGTTCGGCCTTGCTCGCACACTCGACGGCCTCGCCGCGCTCATCGACTCGGCCTGAGCCCCGCCGACGGAAGCGGGCGAGGCGAGCCCCGGCGACCCGCAGGTCGCCCTCTCGCCTCGCCCGCTCCTCAGTGACCGGCGACGATCCGGATCAGCCGCAGGGGTTCTGCGTCGTCACGGCGCCGTTCGCGACCGCAGCGGTCGTGCCCGACAGGACGTAGTCGGACCCGCCGTTGTTGTCCCACGTGCCCGCGCCGTTGTTGAACGCCGCCGTCACCGACGCGCCGTTCGAGTCGATCGTCCGC